>NZ_NQMK01000007.1:0-206871 GCF_003788685.1 Pusillimonas sp. NJUB218 | reverse complement strand
GCAACAAGTTACGCTTGACGACCATAGCGAGGTGGTCCCACCCCTTCCCATCCCGAACAGGACCGTGAAACACCTCTGCGCCGATGATAGTTGATTAACGTCTGTGAAAGTAGGTCATCGTCAGGCTTTTATTCTAAAACGCCCCGCAAATAACTTTGCGGGGCGTTTTTCTTTGTGCGCTACATTCGCGAAACGCGATTCCCCAGTAATATGCCACTATGTCGTTGAATCGAGCCGGATCTCGCTCTGTGGTTAGTGTGGTCGCACCGTTGCCGGTGCGCGACGGTATTGCGCCCAGCCGGGTGCATCTGCCTCAGGGCGATTGGGCTACCATTTTCGACTTCCTTGTCCAGCGTTTCAGGTTTACCGCAGCCTCCGTCATTCACGAACGTCTTGTGCGTGGCGAAATCGTCGACGCCGAAGGGGTACCCATCACGCCCCAGACGCCTTACGCGCCACATCAGTGGCTCTGGTACTACCGCGAAGTCCCTGACGAGCCCCAAGTGCCTTTTGAGATCGATATTTTGTATCGAGACGCTCAACTCCTTGTCATAGATAAGCCTCATTTTCTGGCAAGCATTCCCGGTGGTCGATATTTAAAAGAAACCGCCCTGACCCGACTGCGTCAACAGTTGGGCTTGCCTGACCTTAGTCCAGTACACCGGCTTGACCGTGAAACCGCGGGTGTGATGATGTTTACTATCGACCCCTCCTGCCGTGGCGCCTACCAAAGCTTGTTTCAAAGCCGTGACGTCACAAAAGTGTATGAGGCCGTCGCTCCGCTGGACCCCTTGTTAACGTTGCCGCTACGTCGTGAGACACGGCTAGACGCCAAATCGACGCACTTCACCATGCAGGAAGTCGAGGGCTTACCCAACAGCAGCACGCTTATCGAATTGATTCGGCCAGTGGACACCTATGGGCTATATCGGCTGACGCCGCACACGGGCCGCAAACACCAGTTGCGTGTTCATATGAGTAGTTTGGGCATTCCTATTTGTAATGACCTGTTCTATCCCGAATTGCAGCCCTCATCGATGTTTGATGATTTCTCCAGGCCATTACAGCTGCTTGCCCGAGAAGTATCTTTCTGCGACCCGTACACAGGCAAGACACGCACGTTCTCCAGCAACAGGGTGCTGGCAATGGCCAGCTAGCCTGGTTATATGCACTTAACGATTTCGTAGTTCCGTTCGATGCCACACGCGGGCACACTAACCCTGTTCTTACCCAACAGGTGTTTTTTGTGTCGACGACGATCGAATCGCTTCCCTTGGCCCATGCGGCCATACCCACAGAGCTGCAGGCGCAGTGGCGCGAGCTTCAGGCCAGCCTTGCGCTGATTGCCGAGCGTCACCCTGATGCCGTGTTTGCAACCTCGTTGGCGCCGTCCGACATGGTGCTGACCTACGTCATCGCACAGTCCGCGCTGCCCATACAAATATTTACCCTTGATACGGGCCGTCTACATAAAGAGACACTGGCGTTGCTTGACGAGACGCGTCGCCGTTTGAATATCCACATTACCGTTTGCCGCCCGGAGGCTCATGCCGTGCAGGAGTTTACGGCAACGCATGGCTTGTTTCCGTTTTACGAGTCAGTGGCCTTGCGTAAGGCTTGCTGCAACTTGCGTAAGGTTGACCCATTAAAGGCCATGTTGAAAGGTCGTTCGGCCTGGCTCACCGGCCAGACACGTGATCAGTCGATTACTCGGACGCAACTGCCTGAGCAAGAGCATGACACGACGTTTGGGCTTGAAAAGTACAACCCGGTTGCCGCCTGGTCTGACGACGCGATCTGGACGGTTATTCGCGCCTTGAATATTCCGTACAACGCATTGCACGATCAAGGCTATCCATCGATTGGCTGCGAGCCTTGTACAAGAGCCATTAAGCCAGGAGAGGATGTCAGGGCTGGGCGTTGGTGGTGGGAGAACAGCGATTCGAAAGAATGCGGCCTGCACGAACACAATTTGAATTACGTTGCGACAAGCACAAGCATTAGCAAAAAGGAAGTTTTATGAGTCACCCCGCAGATCGTACCCATCTTGACTGGCTTGAATCAGAAGCCATCTTCATCATGCGCGAGGTGGCGGCCGAGTGTGAGCGGCCGGTGTTGCTGTTCTCGGGCGGGAAAGACTCTGTGGTCTTGTTGCGTTTGGCCGAGAAGGCATTTCGGCCCGGCAAGTTTCCTTTCCCTCTCATGCATATCGACACAGGTCATAATTTTGACGAAGTCATCCAGTTTCGGGACCAGCGCGCTGCAGAACTTGGCGAAACCTTGATTGTCCGCTCTGTCGAAGAATCAATCCGCCGCGGGAGCGTCGTCTTGCGATCGGAGACCGATTCGCGCAATGCTGCTCAGGCGACCACATTGCTTGAGGCCATCGAGGAATTCGGCTTTGATGCTTGCATCGGTGGGGCTCGCCGAGACGAAGAGAAAGCCCGTGCAAAAGAGCGGGTGTTCTCGTTCAGGGATGCCTTTGGTCAATGGGATCCTAAAGCACAGCGTCCAGAGCTCTGGAATTTGTACAACACCCGAGTTGCCAAAGGGGAAAACATGCGGGTGTTCCCCATCTCGAACTGGACGGAATTGGATGTCTGGCAATACATCGCGCGTGAAAAGCTCGCATTGCCGCCCATTTATTACGCGCATGATCGCAGTGTCATCAAGCGCAATGGTTTGCTGGTGCCCTTAACCCCGCTCACGCCGCCTCGCGACGGCGAGACGCCGGAAACAGTGCGTGTGCGCTTTCGTACGGTGGGCGATATTTCGTGCACTTGCCCGGTGGCGTCAGACGCGGCCACACCCGAAGCGATTATTGCCGAGACGGCATTGACGACGATCACCGAACGCGGCGCAACTCGTATGGACGATCAAACGTCTGAGGCGTCGATGGAACAAAGAAAGAAACAGGGGTATTTCTGATGAATGCATTGGTTGAACAACCTTTTACGCAAACCGAGACCAGTGTGCTGCGCTTCATTACGGCAGGCTCTGTAGATGACGGCAAGTCGACCCTGATTGGGCGCTTGCTGTTTGATAGCAAGGGCGTATTTGCCGACCAGCTGGATGCCATTGCGCGGTCAAAGTACAAACGAACCGAGGCCAATGAGTTGGATCTGTCTTTGCTGACAGATGGCCTTGAGGCCGAGCGTGAGCAGGGGATTACGATTGATGTGGCCTACCGTTACTTTGCAACGCCAGCACGAAAATTTATTGTTGCTGATGCGCCTGGTCACGAGCAGTACACACGCAATATGGTTACCGGTGCCTCAACCGCGCAGGCCGCTATTATCCTGATTGACGCCACTCGTGTTCAAGATGGTGAGTTGTTGGTGCAAACCAAGCGCCACAGCGCGTTGGCAGCGTTGCTGGGTATCAAGCATATCGTTGTTGCTGTCAATAAAATGGATCTGACGGGTTGGGATCAGGCGGTCTTTGAGCGCATTCGAGACTCATATGCCGCACTTGCCACCCAATTAGGCATCGCCAAATTTCATATCCTGCCGGTGTCGGCATTAAAGGGTGATAACGTCGTCAAAGCGTCGGCATTTACCCCGTGGTACGACGGGCCACCGTTGTTGAGCTTGCTTGAGCAATTGCCGCTTGACGCGCCTGTCGCCGATAGCGCGACTCGACTTTACGTGCAATGGGTGATTCGTCATGGGGGCAGCTCGATCAACGATTTTCGGGGCTATGCCGGGCAGGTGTCCAGCGGCCAATTGTCCGTTGGCACACAGGTCAAGGTATTGCCATCGGGGGCTACGGCTCATATTTCCCGACTGTACCGCGGCGGGGAGCCCGTGGAGCATGCCGTGGCGGGTGACAGCGTTGTGGTCGAATTGGATCAGGACATCGACGTATCGCGGGGCGATGTCTTTGTGACGGGGCAGCACCCGGTGCATGTCGACAAGACGTTTGATGCCGAGCTGTGCTGGCTCGATCAGCAGCCGCTCAGTCAGGCGCGTACCTACTGGCTCAAACTCGGGACGCGTCTGACGCAAGTCAAGTTGAAGGCCGTTCATTCGCGGCGTGATATTCATACCCTTGGCCAGGCCCAAGTCGAGCAGCATGCCCTGCAGATGAATGATATTGGCAAAGTGACGTTGACGGCTCGAGATGCGCTAGTGCTAGACCGATATCGTGATTTGCCGGGTACGGGGGCTTTCATCCTCATCGATGCTGCCACCCATCAAACTGCCGCAGCCGGGATGATCCAATAGCTTGCACTACAATCGAAACCCTCTGATGTCACCGGGTTTCGATATGTCTGATTCAATGAAGCAGCGGCTCGATGCGATTCGCCTGCGCATGGCCCAGGCCTGTGAGCGCGTCGGTCGGGACGTTGCCGACGTTCATTTGTTGGCGGTCAGCAAAACGTTCGATGCCAATGCTGTTCGTGAAGCTGCCGCGCTGGGTTTGAACGCTTTTGGCGAAAGCCGTTTGCAAGAGCTTCGCGACAAGCTGCCGCAATTGTCCGACCTTGATCTGCGTTGGGTGCTTATAGGCCATTTGCAAACTAACAAGGCAAAAGACGCGGCGCGTTGGGTACACGAAGTTCAATCGCTAGATCGTCTGGCTTTAGCCGAAGTGTTGCATCGTCGGCTGCAAGACGAAGGGCGCAGTATCGACGTGCTGGTCCAGGTTAAAACCTCGCCGGAACCGTCCAAGTTCGGGCTCGAGCCCGTCGACCTGCCCGACTTTCTTGATGCCCTTAAGGGCTTCCCCACGCTTCGGGTCAAAGGGCTAATGACGTTGGCCATCAATTCTGACGACGAGCACGCCGTACGTGGGTGCTTTCGCCGCTTGCGCCAATTGCGTGACGAGGCACAGGCGATTGGGCATCATGACGTGAAGCGATTGTCGATGGGTATGACGGGCGATTTCGAGTGGGCCATTGAAGAGGGTGCGACTGATATCCGTATCGGGTCGGCCCTTTTTGGCGTGCGCGACTATGCACAGCATTGAATCCACACAGGAAAAACAGTATGAAATTCTGGAAATGTTGGCTGGCCGGTTTAGGGTTGGGTTTAGCCAGTGCTGCAGTACAGGCGCAGACGCTTGATGTCGTCAAGCAACGGGGTTACTTGCAGTGCGGGGTTACCACTGGCTTTGCGGGGTTTTCCGCCCCTGACGACAAAGGGCATTGGCGAGGCCTCGACATAGACTTGTGTCGCGCAGTCGCAGCAGCTGTATTGGGCGACGCCGAGAAATACAAAGCAGTACCGCTTAACTCCCAGCAGCGTTTTACGGCACTGCAGTCGGGCGAAATTGATGTGCTGGCTCGCAACACCTCGGTAACGCAACAGCGCGACACAGCACTGGGGGTGATTCATGCCGGCATCAATTTTTATGATGGTCAGGGCTTCCTGATTTTAAAGTCGCTGGGTGTAAAAAGCGCTAAAGAGCTCGATGGCGCGACTATCTGCCTGCAAACAGGGACATCTAATGAAAACACACTGGCCGATTGGGCGCGTGCCAATAATATTCGTTATAAGCCGGTGGTTATTGAGCAGTTTAATGAAGCCGTCGGTGCCTTTGCGGCGGGTCGTTGCGATGTGTTCTCAACCGATGCGTCGGGGTTGGCCGCCATTCGGGCTTCACGTTTAGGTAACCCCGACGATTACATCGTTTTGCCCGAACTCATTTCTAAAGAACCGTTGGGGCCGTTTGTCCGGCAAGGGGACGATGCCTGGCTGAATATTGTGAAATGGTCGCTGACGGCTATGCTTCTGGCCGAAGAGCTGGGCGTTGATTCAAGCAATGTAGACGCTCATGCTCAGCAGTCAACGCCTGCCGTACAGCGGCTTCTTGGGGTTTCGGGTAATGCCGGTAAAAATCTCGGGCTTGATGCGCGCTGGGCTTATCAAATCATCAAACAGGTGGGCAATTACGCCGAAAGCTTTGAGCGCAATGTCGGGCAGGGTAGCCCCCTGAAAATTGATCGAGGGCTGAATGCATTGTGGAACAAGGGCGGGTTGATGTACCCCTTGCCTATACGGTAGTCGCGCCCGGATCCAAAACGGCACCAAGCCGCTTTAACGCCGGCGGTAAACCAACGAGATTTGTGCAAAAGCGGTTTGCAGCTCGCGCGTGCCGCCCTGGAAAACTACCGGCCGCCCCTTGCTGACAAAGCAAATCAGTTTTTTTGAGGAAATCAGCGGGATAAATTTGGTGAACTGGATGTCATCCCAAGTGATCAGGCGTTGGCTAAGCCAGCTTTGCTGGATGCCTTCGGCCGTAATGCGGGTGACCGATGTGGTCATGTAGCGCGCCACAACAATCAGCGCCACGTAGCAAGCGACCAGACTGGCGGCCACGTATGGATTGACGTTCTGCCCATTGGGCCCGGTGGCGGTGATAATAAACTGGAAGGCGATGAGGCCAAGCATGATCCATGCCGCGATTTTTATCCAACGAGGCCATGACGCTCCTTCGATGGGTAGCGGACCCAGCTTTTGCATGAGTTCGGCGTGTTCTTCAGCAGAGGGACGTTGGCTGCGCAGCATAGAGTATTCAGTGGTTCGCGTTAAAAAGTTAATGGGTGGGGCCTGTTGTGCCTGCGACTCTTTGCAGGCGGCCGTCGGGCAGTCGGGCTACCCGGCTATCAAGTTCAAGCAGGGTTAAGCGGCTATTCAGCAGGGCAATGTCTAACCCGGTACGCTGCAAGAGTGTATCGACATCAATGGGGTCAAAGCCCATGGCGTGCAATATGGGGTCGGGTGTGTCATGACCGGCAGCGCCCGATGCCTGCAAAGCGCCGCGTGTTTTGGGCAATGCACCGACAACGTGTAAAGGCTTACCCAGGCCCGGCAAAACACCCGAAATTTCTTCCAGAATATCTTGTCCTGACTCCACCAGCTTTGCCCCTTGCCTGATGAGTTGATGACAGCCTTTGGACAACGGTGAGTGAATGGAGCCGGGAATGGCGAATATTTCGCGGCCCATGTCGCCGGCCTGGCGCGCCGTAATCAGCGAGCCGCTTTGCACGGCGGCTTCTACCACCAGCACCCCCCGGCTCAAGCCCGCGACAATCCGGTTGCGTCTTGGAAACTGGTAAGGCATGGCGCGTTGACCCATGGGAAACTCAGAGATCAACGTACCGTATTCGACGATTTTGTGGGCCAGGTCGCGGTTGCGTGCAGGGTAGATGATATCGATGCCTGTTCCCATGACGGCTAACGTGCCGCCGCCGTTTGGGCCGGCGTCCAGAGCCCCCTGGTGGGCGGCCGTGTCGATGCCCGATGCCAGGCCACTGACAACACACCAGCCGCGTTCGGCCAGATGGCGGGCAAATGCGCTGGCGTTTTCAAGGCCGCCGGGGGTGGCGCTGCGTGCGCCCACAATCGCAATGCTGGGGCGGTTTAGGGTGCTAAGCTGCCCATTGACGTACAGCACCAGCGGCGGGTCGTGGATTTCGAGCAAACTGGCGGGGTAGTCGGGGTCGGCTAGCGTTAACAGATGGTGGCTGGGGTGTTCGAGCCAGCGCTGCGTTTGCGCAATGGCCTGGGCAATGTCTGCTGATGGGGCTTGCGCAAGCTGCAGGGCCAGATTTTGAGGCAGAAACTTCATGAGTTGCGCCACAGATTGCGTAAAAATAGCTTGCGGCAGCCCGATGGCCGCCAGCAGATGGCGGGCCTGTGCGGGCCCCAGACCGGGCTCAAGCGTCAGGCGCACCCAGGCAGCCAATTCGTCGTGATCAAGAGATGCAGGCATAGCGCAGCAGTTTGCCACAGAGTTACAGGCGGCGTGAAATGGTGCGCGACATAAACATCTGCCGGCCGTGACCGGAAGGCGGTTGGTATAATGGAAGACCACCTTTTAAACTGATTACGCCATGGCTTTGCTTCCCATCCTTCGTTATCCAGATCCGCGCCTGCACAAGGTGGCCAAACCGGTCGAGACGGTCGACGATCGTATCCGCCAGTTGGTACGCGACATGGCCGAAACCATGTATGACGCGCCCGGAGTGGGGCTTGCCGCAACACAGGTCGACGTTCACGAGCGCGTCGTTGTCATCGACGTCTCTGAAGAAGGTAACGATTTGCGGGTTCTCATTAACCCCGAAATCATCGAAAAAAGCGACGAGCGCCAGGTTTACGAAGAGGGGTGTCTCTCTGTGCCGGGTATTTACGACCGGGTCGAACGCGCGGCACATATCCGAGTGCGTGCCCTGAACGAAAAGGGCGAGACCTACGAGTTCGATGCCGACGGCCTGCTGGCGGTTTGTGTGCAACACGAGCTCGACCATCTGGAAGGTAAGGTTTTCGTCGAATACCTCTCGTCGCTGAAACTGAACCGCATCAAAACCAAATTGCGCAAGCAAGAACGCGAACTCGATAAGGTATAACCGGCAATGCGTGTTGTTTTTGCCGGCACCCCCGAATTCGCCCGCATCGCTCTTGATGCCATTCTTGCTGCCGGGCACGAGGTACCCTTGGTGCTGACACAGCCCGATCGCCCTTCGGGCCGGGGGCTAAAGCTCACACCAAGCCCGGTCAAGCAGGCGGCATTGCAGGCTGGTATTCCTGTTCAGCAACCGCGTAGCCTTCGGCTCGACGGCAAGTATCCGGAAGATGCCCAGGCGGCCAAGGCGGCCCTGATCGAGGCCCGGCCCGATGTCATGGTGGTTGCGGCTTATGGGCTGATTTTGCCGCTTTGGACCTTGACCCTGCCCTCGGCGGGTTGCTTGAATATCCACGCCAGCTTGTTGCCGCGTTGGCGCGGCGCAGCCCCAATTCAGCGGGCCATCGAGGCAGGTGACGCCGAAACCGGCATTACCATCATGCAAATGGACGAAGGCCTGGATACCGGCGATATGCTGCTGGTGAAGTCCATACCCATTAGCGCAACACACACGGCAGCACAACTGCACGATGCCTTGGCCGAATTGGGTGGTCAATGTATTGTCGAGGCTTTGCACGCGCTGTCGCAACAGTCACTGGCACCGGTGCCGCAGCCCGAGGCGGGTGTGTGTTATGCCGCCAAACTTAACAAGGCCGAGGCCGCACTAGATCTGGCGCAACCTGCCGTCGTTTTGGCGCGTCGTGTACGAGCATTCGACCCTGTTCCGGGGGCAACCTTGCAGCTCCCGGGTTGGGAGGCGCCTATTAAGGTTTGGGCCGCTCAAGCCGTGCCGGCCGCAAAGGCACTAGAACCTGGCGCCATCGTGGCCGCTTCCGAGGCAGGTCTTGATGTGGCCACTAGCGATGGCGTATTGCGCATTTTGCAGGTGCAAAAGCCGGGCGGAAAGCGCCAGGATATCGGCGCTTTCTTGCGGGGTTCGCCTCAGATCGTTTCGCCGTAGAGGTCGTATTCGTCAGAGTCGGTGACTTTCACTCGTACAAGGTCGCCCGGCTTCAGGGGGCGGTCGGTCGTTACAAAGACATTGCCATCAATTTCGGGCGCATCGGCGCTCGATCGGCCAATAGGGCCATCTTCGTCAATCTCGTCAATCAGCACGTCGATTTCCCGGCCGACCTTTTGGGCCAGGCGCGCCGCCGAAATGGCTTGCTGGTGAGCCATAAAGCGTTCCCAACGTTCTTGTTTGACCTCGTCGGGAACTGGATCGGGCAGCTCGTTGGCTTTTGCGCCGTCGACGGGCGAGTACTGAAAGCAACCGACGCGATCAAGTTGTGCCTCGGACATCCAATCGAGCAGGTACTCGAAATCGTCGTCGGTTTCGCCGGGGAAACCCACAATGAATGTCGAGCGTAGTGTCAGGTCGGGGCAGGTTTCGCGCCACTGTTTGATGCGTGCCAGGGTTTTGTCTTCGAATGCCGGGCGTTTCATGAGTTTGAGGACGCGAGGGCTGGCATGCTGGAACGGGATGTCGAGATAAGGCAGGATTTTGCCTTCGGCCATTAATGGGATCACCTGATCGACATGGGGATAGGGGTAGACATAGTGAAGTCGGGTCCAGACCCCGAACTCTGACAGTGCCTCGGACAGCTGCGTCATGTGTGTTTTGATGGGGCGGCCATTCCAGAAGCCACTACGGAACTTGATGTCGGCCCCGTAGGCGCTGGTATCTTGCGAAATAACCAGCAGCTCTTTCACCCCGGCGTTGACCAGCCGTTCGGCCTCGCTCATGACGTCGCCGATGGGGCGGCTGACCAGGTCGCCGCGCAGCGACGGAATAATACAGAAGCTGCAGCGGTGGTTACAGCCTTCCGATATCTTCAGATACGCGTAGTGCCGGGGGGTAAGCTTGACCCCTTGGGGCGGGACCAGATCGGTGTAGGGGTCGTGCTGCAGGTTTGGCGGGGCGGCTTCGTGAACGGCGCGTACCACCTGTTCGTATTGTTGGGGGCCGGTAACCGCCAGAACAGAGGGGTGTACATTGCGGATGACCGACTCGTCGACCCCCATGCAACCGGTCACAATCACCCGGCCGTTTTCGGCAATGGCTTCGCCAATGGCGTCGAGGGATTCGGCTTTGGCGCTGTCGATAAAGCCACAGGTATTAACGACCACAACGTCGGCGTTGTCGTAGTCGGGTGTAATGGCATAACCCTCGGTGCGCAACTGGGTCAGAATACGTTCGGAGTCGACCAGCGCTTTGGGGCATCCCAGACTGACAAAACCAACTTTTGGGGAACTCATGCGTTAACCTCTTGAGCCTTAAGGCTTGAAAGAAAAAAGAATTTTACTGCGTTGTGCCGTCGCGCACAGCGACGGCGTGCGGCTAAATTAATGCTACATTCCCGTGGAATGAATTTTTACGACTATTTGACAACGTGACCGACGCGACAACCCCTTCCCGCCATGCGCTTTCCGACATTATTCTGGCCAGTGCGCAATGCCTGACGGCGGTGCACGAAGGGCGGTCGCTATCCGATGTGCTGGCGCAAACTCCGCCAACCCTGAAGGGGGCGACGCAAGCGGTCAGCTTTCATGTCATGCGCCATTTGGGCCAAGCCCTTGAGGTCAAGCACATGCTAGTTGCCAAAACGCCGCCGGTGCCATTGCTCGATGCAGTGCTGCAGGTGTCGTTGTGTTTGCTTGATACCGCCATGGTTGCCGAGCAGTTGACCCGCGAAGGCAAGCCGGTACGCCCTGATTGGCCGGTTTATGCCGTGCACACGGTGGTAGATCAGGCTGTAAGCGCCGTGGCTGGACATCGGCGCATGCAAAGCTTCAAGGCGCTGGTCAATGGTGTTTTACGTCGCTTCACGCGTGAGCGCGAGGCCATTTTAACGCGCGCCCGCGGCAACCCCGAAGCTCGATGGAACCACCCCAACTGGTGGGTTCGACGACTGCGCCAAGCTTATCCTGATCACTGGAAGGCGGTGCTCTCAGCCGCACAGCTTCCTCCGCCGATGACGCTGCGCGTCAATACGCGAAAGCGGACAGTCACGCAATTTCTGGCCGATTTGGGCGCGGCAGGTATCAATGCACATGCGGTCCAACTCGAAGGGATTGCGCAGGGCGCCGACGCAGCGGTGGTGCTCGAACATCCACGACCTGTACAAGATATTCCGGGCTTTGCCCAAGGGTGGTGGTCGGTGCAAGATGCCGCTGCCCAATTGGCAGCGCCGTTGCTGGGCGTTCAGTCGGGTATGCGTGTGCTTGATGCGTGTGCAGCACCAGGCGGTAAAACCGCGCATTTGCTCGAGTTGGCAGACCTTGATCTGGTCGCGCTTGATGCTGATGCTTCAAGGTTGGCCCGTGTAGGGCAGAACCTGGAGCGGCTGGGGTTGGCCTCGAGCCATGTCAAGCTGACGGCCGCCGATGCGTCACGACTCGACACTTGGTGGGATGGTCAGCCCTTCGATGCTATTTTGGCCGACGTGCCGTGTACGGCGTCAGGGGTCGTTAGGCGTCACCCAGATATCTTGTGGTTGCGCCGCGAAGCCGACATCGCTCGTACGGCCGCCCTGCAGCGAAAAATCGTGAAGGCGTTGTGGAAGACCCTGAAGCCGGGCGGGCGGTTTTTGTATGTGACCTGTTCCGTGTTTCCTCAGGAAGGCGAGTCTCAGGCGCAGTGGATACTCGAACAGTACCCCGATGCCGTGCGTCTGGATGCCCCGGGCCAATTGTTGCCTTTGCCGGTCGACGGTCAGGCGGCGGCGCACGATGGTTTCTTTTTTGCCTTGTTTGCAAAGCAGGCCGCTGTCGACAACAATAATGCGTCATGACCTTTTTTCGGCGCCTGTTTTCTGTCTGGTGTGTTGTTGGTCTGTTTGTTGTAATACAAACGGGCTGGTCGCTTGCGCACGCCGATCAGATCGTCAGTGTCGAGCCGGTTGTGCGCAATGGTCAGCTATACATTGACGCAGACGTCGACATTTATGTTGATCCCGAGCTGCGTCAGGCGGCTGAAAAAGGCATGCCCTTGTATTTCACGGCCGATCTGGAGATCGTGGCTGACCGTTGGTGGTGGTTTGATAAAGTACTGGCCAACGAGCAACAGACTTTTCGGTTGTCTTATAACGTGCTGACCCGCCAATGGCGGGTTGGGGCTGGCGATCTGACCTTGCCCGAGGCCACCTTCGAAGACGCGTTGGCGTACGTCAAACACATTCGGGGTTGGGCGGTCGCGCCGGCCGACGCCTTCGAAACGGGCAAAGAATATAGCGGCCGCCTTCGTCTTCGTCTCGATACTTCTCGCCTGCCGCGCCCGTTTCGCATCGATTCTTTCAACAGCAGCGTCTGGTCAATTGTGACCCCATGGAAAGATTTCTTATTTTCAATTTCTCCGCAAACACCCGACCCGTCCTGAAATGGGCGATTCGGCTGACGCTGGTCATTGCGGTGATCAGCGCGCTGGCGTTGCTGAGCCTGCTGGTTTGGTCAACAGGTAATGCCTCGCGGTTTGCCCAGCACTACGACACACTGTTAGGCCTGAATGCGGTGTTCGCGGTCACCCTGGTGTTCTGGGTTGTGGTGCTGGCCGTGCGCTTGGTACGCCAGATTCGTCGTCGACAGTTCGGAGCGCGTTTAACGGCTCGTTTCGCGTTGTCGTTTGCGCTGATCGGGGTATTGCCCGGCGCCCTGATTTATGTGCTCTCGGTTCAGTTCATGTCGCGCTCCATCGAGTCGTGGTTCAACGTGCGCGTCGACAGTGCACTTGAGTCCGGTTTGAGTCTGGGGCGTGCCGTGCTTGACCTTCAACTGGCCGACCTGAACGTTCGCGCCAAGTCTATGGCCGAGCAACTGGGCGACAAACCCGATGCGGACATGGGGGTATTGATCTCGCGCCTGCGTGAAGAGGGCAGTGTCGCCGAAGCTATGGTTTTTTCTGGGAGCGGCCGCACTGTGGCCTTCTCAACGGCCGATTATGGCAAGCTTATACCCGACATGCCGCCGCAGCACGTCATGAATCAGTTGCGGGTATCGCGCGGTTATGCGGCGGCCGAGGCCGACGACGTCGGACAAGGACTACGCCCCGAAGGGGATCTGCATACGGGTTTGTTCTTGCGGGTCGTGGTCCCTATTCAGCGACTCGACCGGTCTACGACGGCATTGGGCGTGACGCCCGAAGTGCGCTGGTTGCAGGTCATTCAGCCGGTGGCCGAGCAGATTGCGCGCAACGCCAGCCAGGTCGAGCAAGGCTTTCGAGACTACCAGGAGCTGGCGCTCTCTCGTCAGGGACTGCGTAAGCTTTACGGGATAACGCTGACATTGGCATTGATTCTGGCGGTGTTCGCGTCGGTAGTGGTGGCCCTGGGTGTTTCTCGTCGTCTTGTTCGTCCGCTATTAACGCTGGCAGCAGGTACGCAAGCCGTGGGTGTTGGCGATTATCGGCCCCTACCCGAGCCTCCCGAAAAGGACGAGGTTGGCCAACTGACACGTTCGTTCAATGCCATGACGCGTCAACTCGACGAGGCTCGGCAGATGGTCGAACGCAACCGGCAACAGCTCGAGCGAACCAATGTTTATCTCGAGTCAGTACTGAGCAACTTGTCTTCGGGGGTGCTGGTTTTTGATGAAGGCTTCCGGGTCAGTATGTTCAACCAGGGTGCCCAATCCATCTTGCGTGTCGATTTGCGTTCGGTTAAAGGCCGCCCGCTTGAAACAGTCGATGGCGCATTTACGTTGTCTCAACTGATCCGCCATGCGTTTGCGGCTCATGCCGCAGTTGAGTCAGAGCGCGCTTATTGGCAGCAGCAGTTTGAGCTAGAGCGTGAGGCGGCCAGCGATAACGAAGCCAAGAAAAATGTTGTGACCTTGCTGGCGCGCGGCACCCATCTGACGGTTGATGGCCGGGCGAATGGGTATTTGGTCGTTTTTGACGACATCAGTGAGGTCATTTCGGCCAACCGCACCGTTGCTTGGGGCGAAGTGGCGCGGCGTCTGGCTCACGAAATCAAGAATCCGTTGACGCCCATTCAGCTGTCGGCCGAACGCCTGGCCATGAAGCTGGCGTCGCGCTTGGATGAAACCGACGCGGCCATGTTGATGCGCTCAACCAATACCATTGTCAATCAGGTAGCGTCACTCAAGAAAATGGTCGATGACTTTCGTGAGTACGCCCGCACGCCGCCGGCCCAGATGCAGTCACTTGACCTGAATGTGCTAGTGTCTGAAATTATGACGTTATACGGTTGGGACCCTTCCGGTGCTGTCGTGCGCGACGAGCCGACAGGCTTGCGGATCGAGGCCGACCTGCAGGTCGACCTGCCTCATATCGAGGGCGATCCAACCCAGTTGCGCCAGGTGATTCATAACCTTCTGGCCAATGCGCGAGATGCGGTTTCGTTGGCCGGCGCGACAGAGGCTAAAATCTATGTGCAGACCAAACTGACGTTCTCGCGTATTAACGACGAGGGTCCGGAAATTCAGGCGGTCCGGCTGACGGTTTCCGACAGCGGGCCGGGGTTCGAGCCGCAGGTGCTGACCCGGGTCTTCGAGCCCTATGTCACCACAAAATCGGCAGGAACCGGCCTTGGGTTGGCGATCGTCAAGAAAATTATCGAAGAGCACGGCGGTCGCATTGATGTCTCGAACCGTCGCGAAGGGGGTGCCCGGGTGTCTATTTTGTTCACGCGGCTGCTAAATTCTGCCGCTGCGCTGGACGAAGCCGGGCGAGGGTACGATAATGCGAAAAAAATATAGGTGATGCTTTATGGCCAGAATACTGGTGGTAGACGACGAAATCGGCATTCGAGAGTTGTTGTCTGAAATCCTTTACGACGAAGGGCATACCGTTGAGTTGGCTGAAAACGCCGCTCAAGCGCGAGCAGCCCGTCAGCGCGCGCGCCCTGACCTGGTGCTGCTCGATATCTGGATGCCGGATACCGACGGTGTCAGTTTGCTGCGCGAATGGGGGTCACAAGGCCTGCTCGATATGCCTGTCATCATGATGAGTGGCCATGCCACGGTCGACACGGCGGTCGAGGCCACGCGGATTGGTGCGGTCGATTTTCTCGAAAAGCCCATTACGTTGCAAAAGTTGCTGAAAACCATTGCGGCGGCGTTGGCGCGCCCAGTGGTCAGCCGTGGTGCGCCGGCGTCAGCGGCAGCTCCGGCAAACGCAGCTATGGCAGCGGCTCCGGTCATGCAGTCGTCGGCCGCAACGCCAGCAGTTGCTGCCGCTGTCGAAGCCTCGGTAGCGCTCGAGCCACATGCCCTGCAGCTTAGTAATATCCCGCTCGATCAGCCGTTACGCGATGCGCGCGACGAATTCGAACGTATTTATTTTGAATACCACCTGGCACGAGAAAATCACAGCATGACGCGGGTCTCCGAGCGCACCGGCCTGGAGCGCACGCACTTGTACCGGAAGCTTAAACAGCTGGGTATCGACGCATCGCGCCGTCGCCAAGAGTCGCGCTAGGCTGCGATTAAGCGCGGCCCTTAGGGTTTCGGTCGTCGTGTAATGGCGCTGACCGAAATGCGGGCTTCGCCGGGTGCCGTGCTGTAAGTAAGCGCTCGCCAGGCATGGCCGTAAGCTATTTCAAGGCTTAAATGAATAGTGCCGTCCATGGCACGCTGTTTTTCGAGTGCGTCCAGCAGGCGAGCGCGCCATTCGCGACCTACCAGTCCGCTGCGGCGGTTTTGGGCCGGGTTGCCGCCCAAACTCGCCAGGTCTTCAAGTAATTTTTCGGCGCTACGGTAGGTAAGTGTCAGGGTTTCCTGGTCCATTACTGGGTCGCTGAACCCCGATTCGATAAGCAAATCGCCAAAATCGTGCATATCGACAAAAGCAGGTGTCGCTGTTTGCAGCCCCGCAGCCTGCAGTGCCGAACGCAACTCTTTAAACGTGCCCGGCCCCAGACAAGAAAACATCACGACCCCTTCGGGTTTCAGCACGCGTCGCCATTCTAGAAGGACGTCGTGCGGGCGGGGGTGCCAATGCAATGCCATATTTGACCAGACTAGCCCCGCCGACTCGGGCGGCAGGGTGGTGTCGGCCAGGTCGGCGCATGTGAAGTCGGTATTGGGCGTGGGCTTGTTGCGCAGACGATTCCAGAGCCCACGCTTGCCGGCGTGGCGTTCGCGTGCCACGTCGAGCAGTGCGGCGCAGTTGTCGACCCCTATGTAATTGACGGTAGGATAGCGCGCGCGTAGCGGTTCGATGGCGTGCCCGGCGCCACAGCCCGCATCGACCAGGGTTTCGGGCATGACACGGATATAACTGAGCCGTTGCAGCATACGCTGAGCGACTTCACCGTAAAGAAATTGGGCGTTGTCTAGCGGCGCACGACGAGCGAACTGTTTGACGACGTGGTCGGCCTGAATGGGCAACGAGGGGTGTGATGACATATTTGTGTATGCGGCGCTTGGCACGTGGCCGACGCCATGGTCAGATGGCGATATGTTGATTTTCACTGGCTATTATGGCCTATAGTCTGCGGCTGCGCGAATGGTTGGACGGCGTGACCCGGTGGCTGCCGGGTGAGTGCGTCTTGTGCCGTTCTACGGTGCGAGGCGGGCTGTTGTGCAACATTTGTGCAGGCGAGGCTTGCCGCAGCATGACAACGTCGGGAAGGCGCTGTCCTCGGTGCTGCTTGCGGCTCGATGCGCGAGGGTGTTGTCACGATTGCGCTGCGCTTGTGCCCGTGTTTGGTCAGGTATTTGCGGCGGTCGACTACACATTCCCCGCCAATTTGCTGCTGCTGCAGTTCAAGCAGCAGCGGCGGTTTGTATTGGCAAAAACATTGGCCACGCTCATGGCCGATCGCATGCACGACACGCGCTATGTCCTGCCCGACGATACAATCCTGGTTCCTGTCCCTGCGACCAAAGCTTCTTTGCGGCGTCGCGGGTTTAATCCTGCTGCCGAGCTGGCTGCGCAACTCGCGCGCCGATTAGGTCTGGGTTGTAAGCACCATTGGTTGTACCGGCATCACGAGACCGGGCCGCAAAAATTCCTGAATCGTCAGCAGCGCCTGGCTGGTACAGCAGAGCTTTTTGGATGCTCGTCGAAGGTCGCGGGCCATCGTTTTGCCGTCATCGACGATGTCATGACGACCGGCAGTACCTTGAATGCCGTATCCAGGGTGTTGCTGGCGGCGGGTGCGACGGCGGTGACAGGGGTAGTACTGGCGCGTACTCCTGTACGCGAGCGACTTAACGACGCCTTATCAAGATAAACATGTTCCATATTGTTCTGGTTTCACCTGAAATTCCACCAAATACCGGCAACGTCATTCGGCTGGCCGCCAATACTGGCGCGGCTTTACATCTGGTTCGGCCCTTGGGGTTCGAGCTTGATGACAAACGTTTGCGCCGGGCCGGGCTCGACTACCATGAGTGGGCGGATGTCCGTGTGCACGACGATTTGCCGGGCGCGCTGGCCGCCATCGGCGGCGATCCGATGCGTCGGTTTGCGCTGACGACCAAGGGGTCATCCCGGCTGGGGGTGTTTGTTTTCCAGCCCAATGACGTTTTTGTTTTTGGTTGTGAGACGGCCGGATTGTCGCCCGACCAGTTGGCACTGTTTGGGCCCGAGCAACGTTTGCGCTTGCCGATGCGTGCCGGCCAGCGCAGCTTGAACTTGTCGAATGCGGTGGCCGTGACGGTGTATGAAGCCTGGCGGCAGCAGGGGTACGAAGGCAGCGTTTAGGCTTGCTTGGGCGTTTCGGGCTTGGCTTCGCGCGATAGCAGGTCGGAGACCGCCTGTCGTGCCGATAGCCCGTTGAACAAGACATCGCATACCGCTTGGGTAATGGGCAGGTCGATGCCCAGCTGGTTACCCAGGGCCAGCGCAGCGCGCGCGCATCGCACGCCTTCGGCTGTCATGCCGTTGGCCAAAATGGCGTCTAGGGTTTGGCCTTCGCCAATGGCCAGGCCCACTTGCCGGTTACGCGAGAGCGGGCCGGTGGCGGTAAGGACGAGGTCGCCCAGGCCGGTGAGGCCGGCGAAGGTGTCGGCAGACCCGCCCAGGGCAACACCCAGCCGTTGCATCTCGGCCAGACCACGGGTAATAAGTGCTGCGCGGGCATTGGTGCCCAGCGTCAGGCCGTCTGAAATGCCGCAAGCGATGGCCATCACGTTTTTCATGGCGCCGCCCACTTCTACGCCAATGACGTCGGTGCTGTTGTAAATGCGGGCATTGCTGCCATGCAGTGCTTGCGTGGTGGCTTCGATGACTTGAGGATGATGACTGGCAACGGTCAGCGCAACGGGCAAGCCTTGAGCAACCTCTTTGGCAAACGATGGCCCCGACACGACACCCAGCCCGACGCCTGGGATGGGGGCCAGTGCTTTTTGGGCAATGGCGTGCGGTAATTGCGCCGAGGTTTGCTCGAAACCTTTGCACGTCCAGACCACCGAAACTGCAGGGTGGTTTAGCTTGGTCAGTTCGTTGGCGAGGGCATTGCAGGTACTTTCGAGGCCTGCAACCGGCACGCCGAGAATAATGAGCCCAGGAGCGCCCTGGCCCGCACACGCATGCGTAACGGCTTGAGACAGGTTGCTGGTGGCAAGAAGCGCCGAAGGCAGTGTGATGCCGGGCAAGTACCTGGCGTTTTGGTGTGTTGTGTTGATGGCCTCTGCCAGCGCCGCGTCACGCGCCCAAATCATCACCTGGGCATTGGCGCAGGCCAGTGCTGCAAGTGCTGTGCCCCAACTGCCGGCACCTAGAACACTGACGCGCAACGGCGCTGATGCAGACTGAGGCATGTTACTGACGCGTTGCGCCGGGCGGCAGTTGGATGTCCGATTGTTGCTCGGCTATTTGTGCCAGACGTTGCTCGTAGAGTGCCTGGAAGTTGACTTCGGCCAGGTGCAATGCGGGCAGGGTTGTACGCGTGATGGCGTCGGCAACAGTGGCACGCAAGTACGGGTAAAGCATGGTGGGGCAGACAATGCCCAACAGCGGGTCGAGTTGTTCGGCAGGGATGTTGGCTGCTTCGAAAATACCGGCTTGCGTCGCTTCGATCAGGTACAGGGTTTTGTCCTGGATTTTGGTCGTGACGGTCACTGTTACGGTCGATTCGTAGATGCTTTCTGCCAGTTGCTGGCCGCCGACATTAATGGTGACTTCGACGCTCGGGCCTTCCTGTTCCAGAAAAATCTGGGGCGCGTTGGGCATTTCGAGCGACAGGTCTTTAACGTAGGTGCGCTGCAGATTGAAGCTGGGGTCGGGGTTGTTATTGCCTTGAGCGGCTTGGTCCTGTTCGGCCATTTGTCTTCCTATGAGTTTGGGCATGGCACTATTGCCATGCCGCAGTTTACGAATTATTTGCTCAGTAAGGGCATCAGACCGCCGGCCCTGTCTAGCGCAGCCAGGTCATCGTATCCGCCGACATGCGTGTCGTCGATAAAGATTTGCGGTACGGTACGGCGATTGGTGCGCGCCATCATGGCTTCGCGTTGCGCCGGGTCGGTGTCAATACGGATTTTCTGGATTTCGGTGACCCCGCGCTGTTTCAGCAGCATTTCTGCGCGCACGCAGAACGGGCAGACGGCGGTGCTATACATCGTAACGACGGCCATGTGTGTTCCTTTGGGTGATGCGATTGGGTTTAATGTTTTGCCGACGTAGGCATGCCGGCTTCTGTCCATTTGTTCAGGCCGCCCTCAAGGCTGACGACCTCGGCGAAACCGCTTTTGCGCAATTTGCTGGCCGCCGAACCTGAAATGCGGCCCTGATCACAAAACACGATAAGTGGTTTGTCTTTGGGCAGGCTGGACATTTTGGCGTCGATGTCGGCTAATGGGATATTGCGCGCCTGAGCGATGCTGCCGGTCTTGAAACGTTCGTGCGGGCGTACATCGATGAAGATGCCTTGTTTCTGGTTGGCCAATTGGACGGCCTCGGATACGCTCACGCTGGATGCGCGGCTGCCGCGCATGAGCGTCGGCCACAACAACATTAGGCCGGAAACGACGGCAATCAGTAAAATGTAAAGGTTGTTCTCACTAAGAATGAAATCCACGATGTGTCCCAGGTTGATGCTTGAAATGGTCAAGGTTTACAGGGATTATAAAATGGACGCGATAATTCAACTTTTAGGTCTTTTTTGTCATGCATAAACTCGTACTCATGCGCCACGGCGAAAGCCAATGGAACCTCGAAAACCGCTTTACCGGCTGGACCGACGTCGACCTGACCGAAACCGGTCGCGAACAGGCTCGCAAAGCCGGTGAACTGCTCAAGAACGAAGGCTTTGAGTTCGACATCGCTTTTTCGTCGGTGCTCAAGCGGGCCATTCGTACCCTTTGGATCGCCCTTGACGCCATGGATGCTATGCACACGCCGGTGGGCCTGAGCTGGCGCCTGAACGAGCGCCATTATGGTGCTTTGCAAGGCCTTAACAAGGCGGAAACGGCCGCCAAGTATGGCGAAGAGCAAGTACTGGTGTGGCGCCGCGCTTACGCTATCGCGCCTAATCCGCTCGAGCTCGATGATCCGCGCCACCCGCGTTTTGACAAGCGTTACGCCAAAATCCCTGCCGACCAGCTCCCGGCAACCGAATGTCTGCAAGACACCGTTACGCGCGTGGTGCCTTTCTGGAACGACTCGATAGCACCGGCCTTGCGTTCTGGCCGCAGCGTATTGGTCGCGGCGCACGGCAACAGCCTGCGGGCGCTGATCAAGCACCTCGACGGCATTTCCGATGACGATATCGTGTCGCTGAATATTCCTACCGGCCAGCCTCTGGTGTACGAGCTTGACGACGACCTCAAGCCCATTCGTCATTATTATCTGGGTGACGCCGCCGAAATCGAAGCGGCCATGGCTGCGGTTGCAGCCCAGGGTAAAGCCAAAAAGGAATAAGCGTCATGCGGCGTGTGCTCGGTTGCGCAATGTTGGTCCTGTGGGCGGGTGTTGCGTCGGGCAATCAATCCTCCCAGGCCCTCGAGGCCCGGCAGGCCGAGGCACGCCGTCAGCAAACCGAATTGCGCGAACGCATTGCCGAGCTGCAAAAAGACATCGACAAGCAAACGTCTTCACGCGACGATGCCGCGTTTGCCTTGCGCGAGTCCGAGTCTGCCATCTCGGGCATCAACCGGCGTCTCGACGAGCTTGAGCGCCAAGACAAGGCCGTGCGTGCGCAGTTGGCGACGCTTGAAACGCAAATTGCCAAGGGCAAAGCCGATGTCGAGCGCCATCAAGCAGAGCTAGCCGATCAGTTGCGGGCCCAGTATGCCGGCGGTTTGTCGCCCTGGGCTGCGTTGCTGTCCGGTGACAACCCGCAAGAGATCGGGCGCGAACTGGGCTATTTGGGTTATGTGTCGCAAGCCCAGGCCGACTCGGTGCGCGCGCTCGATGCCAGTGTCAAGCGTCTGTCGCGTCTTCAAACCAACCAGGTTGCCCGCCAGGCCGAACTGGCCGAGCTCACGACAGAAACCAGTCAGAAGAAAGTTGAGCTTGAAGCGCAGAAGGCCGAGCGCCTGAAGGTGCTGGCCCGGATCGATTCCGAGCTTCAAACGCAGCGACAGCAAGCCAAAACCCTGGCGCGTAACGAAACCCGTCTCGAGTCTCTGGTCGATGGTCTGCAGGTCGAAATCGCCCGTCAGCGCGAGGCCGAGCGTATAGCGCGTGAAAAGCGTGCGGCTGAAGAGGCCGCGCGCAAAGCCGCAGAGGCCAAAGCAAAAGCCGAGCGTGAACGGCTTGCCGCCGAACAGCGTGCCAAAGCAGCCGAGGCCGAACGTCAGGCCAAGGCGCTTGAGCAGGTTCGTGTCGCCCCTGAAACCGATGTGGTCACTGTCGATGCCATAGGTAATGACGATGCCGAACCGGCAAACGCCCAGGAAACGGCACCGCCGCCGCAGGTCGCCCGCCGTCCGGCCGAGCGTATGGCCCCCGCTGCTGCCGACGAGGAGGATAGTAGGCCGACTGAACCGGAATCTGCGGAACCTGTTGCGGTTTTGAAGGGTCTTAGTAAAAACCTGCCTCTGCCGGTGAAGGGCGAAATCCAGGGCCGATTTGGCATGGAGCGCCCGGACGGCGGGGTCTGGCGGGGGATTGTTCTTCGTGCGCGCGAAGGCACCCGTGTTCGTCCGGTCGCGCCCGGCAGAGTGGCTTATGCCGGTTGGTTCAATGGTTTTGGTAACCTACTTATTGTCGATCACGGGCAGGGCTATCTCTCTGTCTATGCTTACAATCAAAGCTTGCTGCGGCAGGTGGGTGATACCGTGAAGGTGTCCGATGCCATTGCCACGGTTGGGGCAACCGGTGGGCAGGTCGAGTCCGGTCTATACTTCGAGATTCGGCATAACGGCAAGCCCGTCAACCCGCAACTTTGGTTGGGGCGTTAATTCGTTTACATACAGGAATGTGCATGAGCACTCGCAAGTTTGGTCGTTTTGGTCTGGTCATGATGGGCGCGGTCGGCGGTGTGCTGCTCAGCCTGGGTATTTCTGCAGTTGCGCAGCGCGGCGAGCCTTTGCCGTTGCGCGAGCTGCAGCAGTTCGCCAATGTGTTTTCTGCCATCAAGGCCAGTTACGTCGAACCCTTAACCGATCAAAAGCTCATGAATGAGGCCATCAAAGGTCTGTTCAACGACCTTGATCCGCATTCGGCTTATCTCGACCCTGAAGCTTTCAAAGAAATGGAAGCTATAACGCAGGGTGGGTTTGGTGGGTTGGGTATCGAAATCGGCAGCGAAGACGGCATGCCTAAAGTCATCGCGCCCATTGAAGACACTCCGGCCGCCCGTGCCGGCATTTTGTCGGGCGACTTGATCACGCACATTGATGGCAAGCCCACCAAGGGCATGACCCTTAGCGAAGCCATCAAACTCATGCGCGGCGAGCCTCAAACGCCCATCGTGCTTACTATCCAGCGAGCAGGTCAAGACAAGCCCCTGATGGTAAAAATCATCCGCGACATGATCAAGGTACGTAGCGTGCGCAGCAAAATGTTGCCTGACGATATCGGTTATGTACGTATTGCCCAGTTCCAAGAACGCACCGTGTCCGACCTGGCTCGCCAGTTGCGTGAGCTCGGGGGCGGCAAGGCGCCTAAAGGGTTGGTCCTCGATTTGCGTAACGACCCAGGTGGTCTGCTCGATGCCGCCATTGGCGTGTCGTCGGCTTTCCTCAAGCCTGATGTCCTGGTGGTGTCAACCAAAGGCCGTATTCCGTCGTCGAACCGCGAATACCACGCCAAGCCAGTTAACTACGTGCGCAGCTTCGGTGGCGTGTCTAACAGCGATGTTGTCTTCCCCGAGTGGGCCAAAACAGTACCCATGGTGGTGTTGATCAACGTTGGTTCGGCCTCGGCCTCCGAGATCGTCGCCGGCGCGTTGCAAGATCACAAGCGCGCCAAGGTGCTGGGCAACCGTTCGTTTGGCAAGGGTTCGGTACAAAGCGTGTTGCCGCTTACCGAAGACTCCGGCATCAAACTGACAACGGCTCTGTATTACACCCCAAGCGGGCGGTCTATCCAGGCAACAGGCGTCGAGCCCGACGTTGTTGTCGACGATACGCCGCAGGGCAACTTGTTCCGCATTCCTCGCGAAGCCGATCTTCAGCATCATCTGGCCAATGGTTCGTCGGCCCCCGAGGTCGTAACGCCCCAGGAAGATGAGCAAGACATGGCGCCGCCCGATGTCAAGATGTTCGAATTTGGCGGTAAAGACGATTTCCAGCTGCAGCAAGCCATTAATTTGCTTGAAGGTAAGCAGATCAAGAAGAATGAAATCGTTGCCAAGGCTGACGCCGGGGCCGAAAAAAAAAATGACAGCGGTGCCGTAAAAACGGTTGAAGTCCCTGCGCGTGCCTCTGATGGCGCCAATACGTCGGGTGTCGAGCGTTACCGCTTCACTCCCGAAGGCATGATTAAGGTTGACTGATGGATGACGCGCAGCTTCTGCGGTATGCGCGTCATATCTTGCTCGACGAGCTGGGCATCGAGGGGCAAGAAAAGCTGCTGGCCGCACGAGTACTTATTGTGGGGGCCGGTGGCTTAGGGTCGCCGGCGGCGATGTATTTGGCTGCCGCCGGTGTGGGGCATATTGTTCTGGCCGACGACGATGTCGTTGATATTGGGAACTTGCAACGCCAGATCATGCACGATACCGCCCGGCTCGATGTCCCCAAGGCCGAATCGGGACGTCAGACGCTGAATGCAATCAACCCTTTTGTCACCGTGGTGCCACGCGTCGAACGGCTTGACGATGCGGCGCTTTCACAGGCCATTGCCGACGTTGACGTTGTACTGGATTGCTGCGACAACTTTGCCACGCGTCACGCCGTCAATAGGGCGTGCGTAGCGCACCGTAAGCCTTTGGTTTCAGGCGCAGCCATACGCTTTTCGGGGCAAGTCAGTGTGTTCGACCTCCGTCGTCCCGATGCGCCCTGCTACCACTGCCTGTTTCCTGAAGGCGACGAGGTAGACGAGCTGAATTGCGCGACGACTGGTGTGCTAGGGCCGTTGGTGGGGATTGTGGGCAGCATGCAGGCGGCAGAGGCCATTAAGGTCATTGCCGGTATAGGCGAGCCGTTAGTAGGGCGGTTGCAGTGCCTCGATGCCTTGACCATGCAGTGGCATCAAATTAAGTATCGGCAAGACCCGGGTTGCCCGGTCTGCGCGTCGTCCCGCTAGGGGCCAGGTTTTGGGTGGCTGCCTTGGCTTTGGCAGCGGTCTGGCGGGTACGGCCTTGGTGTTACCGTCGTAATGGCCGTTTGGCGGTCAGTAATGTGCCGAGGGTGCTGATACGCAGGTTAACGTAGCTGTTACGCCCGCTGTGCATGGCCGAAAACGGCGTCCCTGGGTGAAAAATGTGCACGGTACGTAAACCCATCTGGCGTGCTGTTTTCAAATTTTTCAGGGTGTCTTCAACCAAAATGACCTGATCGGGGCGAGTGCCCAGCCGCGCCACGACTTGTCGCATCAGGGCGCGTGAAGGTTTAGGGCGAATATGGCCCTGCAGCTTCATATGGTCGATCGACCAGATCATATCGAAGTACGGCAGCAGGCCCAACGTTTTAAGCACCGACCGGGCATAGTCGTGAGGCGCGTTGGTCAGCAATACCTTTCTGCCAGGCAAGCGCGAAAACTTGCGCGCCAGGCCGGGCTCGGAATGCACTAGCGGCTCGGCATCGAAATCGTGGCTGATGCGCAGAAATTCGCGGGCGTTTACGCCATGGTGCTTTACCAGCCCAATGACGGTCGCGCCGTAGCGTTTCCAGTAGCGCGCCCTAAGCTCGTTTGCCAGGTCAATATCGATGTCAAGGCATTGTGCAACGGCGTCTGTCATTTTGCCGTCGATCACCTCGAAAATGGCGCGGGAGCTGTCGTGCAGCGTGTTGTCGAGGTCGAATAACCAAACGGGCGCATGCTGTGCATACGCCCGTCGTGCCCGTTGTGTGGGTAAACGGGT
Organism: Pusillimonas sp. NJUB218; assembly: GCF_003788685.1. NCBI lineage: Bacteria > Pseudomonadati > Pseudomonadota > Betaproteobacteria > Burkholderiales > Alcaligenaceae > Pusillimonas > Pusillimonas sp. NJUB218. The sequence goes on along the minus strand of NZ_NQMK01000007.1, from coordinate 181,144 downwards.
ATGAATAGACCGCATGCGCTAGTGGGCGCTGATCATGGTGCCGACGCCGCGGTCGGTCAGGATTTCGAGTAACAGACAGTGCGGAACCCGACCGTCGACGACGTGAACCGAATTGACTCCGTTACGTGCGGCGTCGAGTGCCGAAGAAATTTTAGGCAGCATGCCGCCTGAAATGGTGCCGTCTTCGAAGAGTTCGTCGATGGTTCGAGCCGAGAGGCTGCGCAGCAATTTGCCTTGCTTGTCGAGAACGCCAGGTGTGTTGGTGAGCATGACCAACTTTTCGGCGCCCAGAACTTCGGCCATTTTGCCAGCGACCAGGTCGGCGTTGATGTTGTAGGCGCGCCCGTCTTCGCCGTAGCCAATTGACGAAATAACAGGAATGAACTGATCGTCTTGCAACGCTTTTACGACGGCCGGTTCGATGCGGGAAATGTCGCCGACGAAACCGATGTCGATCATTTCACCAGGGCGCTCTTTATTAGGTACCAGTTTTTTGGTGGCCTGAATAAGGCAGCCGTCTTTGCCGGTCAGGCCTACCGCCTTGCCGCCAGCTTCGTTGATCATCATGACGATGTCTTGCTGGACCTGGCCTCCTAGGACCCATTCGACAACTTCCATGGTTTCGGCATCGGTGACGCGCATCCCTTGAATAAATTCGCCTTCTTTCCCGACGCGTTTGAGCGCTTCGTTGATTTGCGGGCCGCCGCCATGCACGACAACCGGGTTTAAACCCACCAGTTTCAGCAACACGACATCGTGCGCGAAGCTGCGTTGAAGCGCCTCTTCGGTCATGGCATTGCCGCCGTACTTGACGACGACGGTTTTACCGTGAAAGCGACGGATATAAGGCAGTGCTTCGGAAAGAACGGCTGCCTTGATCTCGGAGGTGTAGGTGGTGGGGTCGGACGAGGGTGTGGTCATGGGCGCAGAAGCAGAGAGTTTGCAAACTTAACCGGCCAGCGCGCGCTGAACGGTTTTGACGAATTCTTCTTTATTGTAGTTGCCAAGATAACGCTTGACGATGTTGCCGTCTTTATCGATAAGGAATGCCGTTGGCGTGAGCTGGACGTTGCCAAAGGCGGCGGCAATTTTGCCGTCGGCATCGTGCACCACATTAAACGGAAGCTCGCGGGTTTCGGCGTAATTACGTACATAATCGATGGGGTCGTAGTCCATGGCGACGGCAATGACGTCGTAGCCTTGGTCGGCCAGCGCGGTGTAGGTGGCCGCAGTGTCGGGCATTTGCTGGATACAAGTCACGCAGCTGGTAGCCCAGAACTTGACCATGACGACTTTGTCGCGGAGGTCTTCGGTAGTAAAGGTTTTACCCTGCAGGTTGGTGAACGACACCTGGGGGGCGGTGCGTGCGGGCGAGGACAGTTGCCAGGCCAGCAGGCCGACGGCGGCTACCGCCGCCACAATAAAGATTTTAAGTTTGCTCATTGGACAGGCATTGTTTGGGTATCGGGGCCGCTGCTGCTAGCCGGTGTGGCGCTGGCGGGCTGAGCCGCCGTGCTGCGCGAGGCGTCGGAAACAGGCGCTGTCGGCGACACTAGGCTTTCGCGGGACACAATGGTGAACAGCTTGACGACTTCATTGACCCCCGAAACATTGGAGGCGACCTTGGCAGCCAAGACGCCCTCGGTTTCAGTGACCTTGCCTTGCAGGTAGACAATGCCGCGTTCGGTGGTGACCACAATGGTGCGTGCCGGTACTTCTTTGGCTTCGATCAGGGCGGTTCTGACTTTGGTGCTGATCCAGGTGTCGTTGGTGCGCACGCTGAGCGGTGTAATGTCGCCGATGCGTATGCGGTTAATGACTTCTTTGACGTTTTCTACACCTGCTGCGGCGGTTTCGGCCTGGGCTTTGTCTTGCGCATTGGGGACGTCGCCCACCAGCAAGACGCGACCGGCATAAGACACGCTGATGACGCGTGCACGGTCGCCGAACAGGCGTCGCATTTCTGCGCCGATTTTCATTTCGATGGCCTGGTCTTCGACCTGCTCGCCGGCGGTGCGACGATCGGCGGCCACCATTGCGGTGGTTGCCGCACCGCCTACCAGCATGACGCCGCAACCAGACAAGAGCGTGGTCAGCGCAAGCAGGGGGGCAAGGAAACCTTTTTTGAGCAGGGTTGGCATGGACATGATCATTACAGGGCGTCTCCGAGGAGCAGTGCATCGATACCATCGCACAACGCATGCAACAAGATAATGTGGACTTCTTGAATGCGCATGGTGCGATCGTGCGGCACGCATAGGTGGATGTCGGAGTCGAGCAGGACGTCGTTCATTTTGCCGCCGCCTTTGCCCGACAGGGCGATCACCATCATTTCGCGATCGTGGGCTGCTTCGATAGACCGCAATACGTTGGGTGAGTTCCCGCTGGTGCTGATGGCGACCAGGATGTCGCCGGGTTGACCCAGTGCGGTAACCTGGCGCTCGAAGATGTGATCGTAGCCGTAGTCGTTGCCAACAGCGGTAAGAATGGACGTATCGGTATTCAGTGCAATACCCGCCAACGGCAGGCGGTCGCGCTCGAAACGCCCGACAAGTTCGGCGATGAAGTGTTGAGCGTCGGCGGCAGAGCCGCCGTTGCCGCAAGCAAGAATTTTATTGTTGTTGGCCAGTGCCGCAAATAAAACGTCGACAGATGCCGCAAGGGGCTCGGCCAAAGCCTGTGCGCTGGCCTTGAAGGTATCGATGGCGTCGTCGAAGTGGGACGACATGCGAGAGGTCATATCCATGCCCGGTATTATCTCATGAGCGTTGTAAATCGAGGTCAGGTAATGTAACGTTTTTTGGCACAAGGCCCGAGTAGCGTATTGTCAGGTGTCAAAGGCATTGCGAATCCAGGTCAGCCCGGCTTGATCGACGGTAATGACATCGAAGCGGCAGGCCGGTTCGTTGCCGCCAAAGCAGGTACGCGCCAGACGAGGCAAAAAAAACAAAGCCGCGCGGCGTAGTTTGTCTTGCTTGTCACGGTTTACACTGGCAGCTGGGCCTCCAAAGCCTTGGCCGGTGCGTAATTTAACCTCCACAAATATCAGCAGGCTCTGGTCCGGGTCTATGGCAACGATGTCGATTTCCCCGGCTTTGCAGCGCAGGTTCTTGTCGACGACCTGTAGGCCGCGCTGCGTCAGAAACTCGCAGGCGCGGTGCTCTGCTTCGAAGCCGATACGTTGTGTTGGCGACCCCAGGGTCGTTTCGGGTTGAGGTGTCGGCGCGCCGCGCGGCTTCGCACGCCGACGTCTGATGGCCTTGCCTTGCGCAATACGCGCAAGTTCGAACGTCAGGTCGTCGTGGTCGGGCATGTATGGCGGGCCACCTTATGAAGGTTTTAACGGGTTGAGTATGCTTGAAAATTTCGATGTAGGCGCCCTTGAGGGGTCATGGAAACGTCTCACTGATCGTGTGGTGGGGCAAGACTGGCCCGCGTCGACCGTATATGTCGTGGCGACACCTATCGGTAATTTGGCAGATTTGTCGTTGCGGGCCTTGCATGCTTTAACGCTTTGCGATGTTGTTGCCGCCGAAGATACGCGTGCGAGTCGTCAGCTATTGGATGCCTGGGGGGTTCAAACCCCTTTGTTGGCCGCGCACCGTCATAACGAGGCTCAGGCGGCGCAGTCTATTGTCGAACGGTTGGGACAGGGACAACGTGTGGCGCTGGTGTCCGATGCGGGCGCGCCTGGCGTTAGCGACCCAGGTGCCCGCGTGGTGCGTGCGGTGCGCGAAGCCGGGTATCGGGTGGTGCCTATTCCAGGTGCCAGTGCGGTTATTGCTGCGTTGATGGCCAGTGGGGCTACGTCCGACGAAAATCCGGCGTTTGTCTTTGCCGGCTTTACACCGTCCCGGCCGGTCGCCCGGCGTAAGTGGTTGCAAGCGTGGTGCAGGACGCCCGCGCCGGTAGTCATGTTCGAGTCGCCGCATCGGTTACGTGCGGCGTTGGCTGATTTGCTGGAAGTCTGTGGGCCCGACCGGCAACTGACCATTGCGCGCGAATTGACCAAGCGTTTTGAGCAAGTGCATACATTGTTGTTGTCCCAGGCTCAAGCTTGGGTCGATAGTGATAGTCACCATGAACAAGGCGAATTTGTCTTGATTGTGCATGCGCCGCCGGTGTCAGACGCCACGCTGCTTGATCCGGCCACCGATACGCTGCTGGATGCCTTGCTTGAGTCTGTGAGTGTGCGCGATGCCGCAAAAATTGCGGCAAAAGTCAGCGGGATGCCGCGTGATGTGCTTTACAAGCTGGCGCTTGAGCGACAGCAAAAAGGTTAGCGAAGTGCGATAGTGGGCTGGGCGCCTACGGCATCGTAGACCCGTACGGCAGCATTGACGGCCTGGGTGCGGTCAGTGTATGGCCCCAGTTGAACGCGAAACAGCTCGCCGCCCTGGGCAACGTGTACGGTTTGTGACTCGACCCCCGCAATTTGAATATTTAACTTTTGAGCCAGCGCCTGGGCATTTTCAGCGTTGCCAAATGCGCCAAACTGAAGATAAAAGCCGCTGCTTGCAGGTGGCGCAATTTGCGCCTGCTCGGACGGTGCCGCAAAGGTGCTGTTCGGCGACGTGGGAGCGTTGCCGGCATCGTCGGGCGATGTCACCCCATTGCTGTCTGTCAGGGCAATGGCCGATAGGGCATCGGGCATCAGGGGCGTCATTGCGGGCTCGTCGGCCGTAAAGGTTTGTGCCGGGGGGGCGGCCATGTCCTGGGCGTTTTGGGAGGCAACAGCAACTGTATTTTGCCCGGGTGTTTTCCAGGTTCCGCGACTAATGTCGGTTTGTGTGATGGCTTCGACGACGACTTTGCCGCTACCTGGGCCAATCAGCCCCAGTTTTGCAGCCGCTACATACGAAAGGTCGATGATGCGGCCGGGATGAAACGGGCCGCGGTCGTTGATGCGCACGATGATCGAGCGCCCGGTGGTAGGTCGGGTAACACGGGCATAGCTGGGAATAGGCAGCGTTGGGTGCGCCGCGGTCATGGCGTACATATCGTAGGTCTCGCCATTGGCAGTTTTATTGCCATGAAACTGACGTCCGTACCAGGACGCGATACCTTCTTCGCGGTAGGGGGCGTTGCCACTGATGGGCACATACCGTCGGCCAAAGACCGAGTAAGGGCGCAAATTAGCAGGTGCGTAGGCTTCGATGCGCGGTATGGCGTCGGGGATGGCTTCGATATTGGCCGGCGGTGAGCCGCCAGGGCCGTCGTTTTGATAGTAGCCACCCGAGCGCTTGCCCGACGATGAACACCCGGCCAAAATGGCCAGGAGTACGATCAGGCAGAAATAGCGCAAGCGGTAAAAGGCCATGGCAATTTACGGGCGAACAGGCAAGTTACGGTGTCTGACCAGCAGTGGGGCGTGGTCGGCGAACCGACGCGCGAGCTGCTCGACGACATACACCGAGCGGTGCTGCCCGCCGGTACAACCAATGGCTATTGTCAGGTAATTGCGGGTGTCTTGTAAATAAAGGGGCAGCCAGCGTCGGATGAAGCCGCTGATATCTTCGATCATGGTTTCGACACTACCGAACTGAGAGAGCCAGGCTGCGACCGGCTCGTCGCGTCCCGTCAGGGGCCTGAGTTCGCGGTCGTAGTGGGGGTTGGGCAGGCAACGAACATCGAAGACCAGGTCGGCGTCGCCTGGTACCCCGCGCTTGTAGGCAAACGACGCAAAGGTGAGGACGACTTCGGCACGACCCGCCTGGATGAGGTCGCGCATCCAGGCGCGTAGTTGTCCCGGGGTCAGGTCGGATGTGTCGATGACGTGCTCTTGGTCACGCAGGGGCGCAAGCAGCTCGCGCTCGGTGTGTATGCACTCGAGCAAAGAGGGCGAATCGCCCTTGCTTTGCAGGCGATCGGTAAGCGGGTGTCGTCGCCGGGATTCGGAATAGCGCTGCATGAGCGCATGGTCGCTGGCGTCGAGGAAAATAACTTTGAGTTCGGTGCCTTGTGCGCGCAAGCCGGTGATGATGTCGGGCAACCCGGCCAACTCGCCTGGCGAGCGGATATCGATCGCAACGGCGACGCGATCGAGGTTTTCTTCGCGAACCGTGGCAATGAATTCGTGCAGGAACTTGACGGGCAGATTGTCGACGCAGATATAGCCGGAGTCTTCGAGTAGCCGTAGAGCGACCGATTTGCCTGAGCCTGAAATGCCTGTGATGAGTACGATTTTCATGGTGACTCGGGGCGGCTGCTTTCCATGATGGCCAGCGCCTGCCGTTCGATGAAGTCGCCCATGGTGTCGATGCCGCGCAGTGACAAAATGGTGTTGCGTACCGCTGCTTCGACCAACACGGCAAGATTGCGGCCTGCCGCCACCTGCAGCATGACGCGGCGAATGGGCGTTTCGAGGATGTCTTGGGTCAGGTCTTGTACGGGCAGGCGCTCGAAGGCGTCGGCGTTAGAGCGCATGAGCTGCACAATCAGCTTGAGCCTCATTTTGCGTCGTACTGATGTTTCACCAAAAATAGTGCGGATATCGAGCAGCCCCAAGCCGCGAACTTCGAGGAGGTTTTGTAGCAGGGGCGGGCAATGACCTTCGATAATGCCAGGTGCGGTGCGCGAGAACTCGACGGCATCGTCGGCTACCAGGCCATGACCTCGAGAAATCAGTTCGAGTGCCAGCTCGCTTTTGCCCAGGCCAGATTCGCCCGTAATCAAGACCCCGAGCCCGAGGACGTCCATGAAGACGCCGTGGACGATGGTTTTAGGCGCTAGCCGCTTGCCCAGATAAATACGCAACAGGTCGATGAGCTTGGCCGCTTCGATGGGCGTGGAAAGCAGGGGCACCTGCTGGGCATTGCAGAAGTCGCGCAGGTCTTCGGGGGCTTCGAGACTTTCGGCCATGAGAATGGCCGGTACTCCGCCAGCCACCAGGTCTTCGAGGTGATGCAGGCGGCGCTTGGGTTCGAAGCGGGTGTAATAAAGCAGTTCGGCTTTGCCGAAAACCTGAATGCGTGAGGGGTGAATAAGGTTTAGGTGGCCGACCAAGTCGGCCCCGGCCATACCGATGTCGGGAAGAACTCGGTGCGCTGCACTGAGCCCCGCGACCCAGGTAAAGGCAATTTTTTCGGTGTTGTCGCTTACGAGTTCTTGAACGGTCAGCATGGCGGCGTTACGAAGAACTGGCAGTCAGTAACTGGTGAATCTCGGCCGGATCGGTGGCGGAAGCCAGTTTTTGCCGCAGTGTTTCGTCGGCGGCAAGCCGGGCGATTTCAGCGAGTAGGTCGAGGTGAATTTGTGTGGCGGCCTCGGGGACTAGCAAGAAAAACAGCATGCTGGCCTGGCGACCGTCGTTCGGGTCGAAGCGTACCGGTTCGGCCAGCCGGTAAAACGCGGCTACGGGTTCTTTGAGGCCCTTGATGCGGCCGTGCGGCACGGCAATAAGGTGGCCTAGCGCCGTAGACCCAAGCCGTTCGCGCCCGATAAGGCTTTGGAAAACGGCCGTACGTGCGATGCCGTGGTGGTTTTCAAACAGCAGGGCGGCTTGTTCGAAGGCACGTTTCTTGCTGGTGGCTTCGAGGTCAAGCACGATGTTCTGCAGAGGCAAAATACGCGACATTAAGTTCATAGTGAACATTATATGAGGGTAATGAGTTTACAGAAAGTGCGGGCCCTAATGTACGAAAGCCCCAACACTTTTAAGTGATTGGGGCTGACTCATGGGCCTGCAGATTTGCATCACCGTTGCGCCATTAGCGCCGGGGCAACTGGCGGGCCGGATGATGCTATTCGGCGGGGATTTCCTGCCGTTTTAGCGGATCGTGGGTGTGGTCTTGAACTTTATCTTTATATTTGATGACCTGACGGTCGATTTTGTCTGCCAGCAGATCGATGGCGGCGTAGAGGTTTTCGTTGGAGGCTTCGCAGTGCAAGTCTTTGCCGCGCAAGCGCATGGTGACCTCGGCCGTATGCTTCAGACGCTCTACAGAGAGCATAACCTGGGTGTCGATAACGTGATCAAAATGTCGGGAAACCCGTGCCAGTTTCGTTTTGACGTATTCATCGATGGCAGGGGTTACTTCGAGGTGACGACCGGTAATACTCAGGTTCATGTTGAGCTCCTATTAAAAACAACACTTGGCGCATGGCGCCGTTTACGGATACTTAGGGGCCTCCTTGGTAGTGTCAACGTTTTCAGTGTATCGCCTGCGGCGGCGAAAGCAAGTGGGGTAAACACAGGGTTTGTCGAAAATCAAATAAACCGCGTGTTGTGACCCGGGGTTTGGCCGGGTCGAACTTACATCCGGAAATTTTTGCCTAGATAAACCTGACGAACAGCCTCGTTGTCGATGATTTCGTCGGGGTGGCCGTTGGTCAGCACTTTGCCTTCGCTGATGATGTAGGCGCGGTCGCAAATGCCCAGCGTTTCGCGTACGTTGTGGTCGGTAATAAGCACACCGATGTTGCGTGACTTGAGAAAGTGCACAATGCGCTGGATTTCGATGACCGCGATGGGGTCGACGCCCGCGAAGGGTTCGTCGAGCAGGATGAAGCGGGGGTGGGTTGCCAGTGCTCGTGCAATTTCGACGCGTCGGCGTTCGCCGCCCGAAAGCGAGATGGCGGTATTGCTGCGAATGTGTTGGATTTGCAGTTCGTCGAGCAATGATTCCAGGCGACTGTTGATTTCATTCCGGGTCAGAGGCTGACCCGCCTCGTCGGCTTGTAGCTCGAGGACGGCCTGAATGTTTTGTTCGACCGTGAGCCGACGAAACACCGAGGCGTCTTGCGGCAGGTATGACAGACCCAGCCGTGCCCGTTTGTGCATGGGCATGGCCGTAATAGGGACGCCGTCAATTTCGATGCGGCCCGAGTCGGTGGGGACAATACCCACGATCATGTAGAAACTGGTGGTTTTGCCAGCGCCGTTGGGGCCAAGTAGCCCGACGACCTCGCCACTGTCGACCGATAGCGAGACGTCTTGTACAACAGTGCGTTTGCCGTAGGTTTTTTTCAAGCCGGTAGCTGTCAGGCTACCTGGTTGATCGCTGGCCGCGCGCAGCGGCGCGCGATGTGGTGCTGTAGAAGCCATGCGTACTGCCTTAAGGTTTGGACTTTTGCTGGCAAGCAGCTGCAGCGGCTTCTGCCTTGGCGCCGGGTGTGGCCAGCGAGCGCACACGCCCACCGCGTGCGGCCGAGTTGGGGCCGCCAAATGCCTGATAAACGCTAGTCGATTGGTTGTACTTGACCCGTTCGCCGCTGATGGTGTCGAAAGCTTTGCCGCAAACAAATTTGGTCACGATGGACTGTCCGATCATTTCGATGGTTTCAGTTTTGCCATCGTATTCGGCGCGAAGACCGCGGGCTTCGACAACCTCGAATTTTTCGGGGGTTTCTTGGCGAATGAACACCAGCTTGCCCTTGTCGGCCGTAGCGGTACCGTACTGGAAGCCTTCGGCATCTTCGCGCATGACGAGGACGTCGGAGTTAAGTGTCATTTGACCGCGCGTCATGACGACGTTGCCGGTGAAGGTGCTTTCTTTTTTGGCATCGTCGTAGTTGAGCGTGTCAGACAAAATGAGTGTGTCGGGCTCTTCGGCGGGGGCATTGCCCTGAGCCTGCTGGGCATTGGCTGTAAAGCCCAGGCATAGCAAGGTACAGGCCAGTAAAGACGTAAGAGTAGTGGGGCGATTTGAAGTCATGGTGTTTGCGTGTCAGGCCCGTTGCTGTTCTGGCTATCGGAGCGTTTACGGGATTCTTCGCCGGAAATTTTTACGTCGCTGGCGGAGAAAACCTCAAGTGTACGAGAGTCGTTGTCGTAGCGCATGCCTTTTCCGTTAATGCGCGACTTCCCGTTGACCACCAAAGCGGGCAGGTTGGTGTACGCAACATCTTCGTCGGGCAGCAAAATAAGCTGTTCGCTGGTGACATCGAGGGCCGGTCGGTCGTCGTAGGGGACGCGATGTAATTTGGCATCGCCCGAGAGGGTTATACGGCTATCGTCCTTGTCCATGATGGCCTTGTTGCCGGTGGCAACCGTTACCGGTGAACCCACGCGCTGTCCGACGGCTCGTGCTACATCGATTTCGTACGAGTCGTCGTCAGGGTAGTGCACCATGTAGTCGCCCTCGAGGCGGTTGATGGCAACTCCGGCTTCGTTGGTGCGAATCATGACAAATTTTTGCGACCATGCGTCGGGTTCGTGTGTAAGGCGGCGAGGTTCGTCGAGCAGAACAGAGCGCAAGGTGTAATCGGCCGCCCACCAGCTTAAAAAAACCAGTGAAACGAGCAGTAAAAGCGCGACGAGAGAAGGGAGACGTTCTTTCATTATTGAGTGACGTCGCCCAAAATGACGGTGTTGGGCTGCAGGAACGTGCTAAGCCGACCTTGCGCGGCAAGAATGAGGTCGCAGCATTCGCGCGCCGCACCGTGCCCGCCATTGACCGACGAGACCCAATGCACTGCTTGAAAAATATACGCTGGCGCATTGGGGACGCTGGCAGAGAACCCAACGCGCTGGAGTGCGGCCAGGTCCATAATGTCGTCGCCCATGAAGCCGACCTGGTCAAGGGTGCAGCCCAGTTCTTGAGCCATGCTTGTTAACCCCTGGACCTTATCGCGCACGCCTTGCTGCACCATTTCGATGCCTAGTTCGGCGGCGCGGCGGGCGACGATGGGGCCTTTGCGCCCGGTAATAAAAGAGACGGCAATGCCGCTTTCGCGCAGCATGCGTAAACCGTAACCGTCGAGCGAGTTGAAGCGTTTGACCAGTTCGCCGTTTTCACCGTACCACAGGCCGCCATCAGTCAGGATGCCGTCGATGTCGAAGGCCATCAAGCGGACTTCTCGGGCGCGGTCGATGACGGCGCTGTTGACTTTGGCCAGGATAAGGGCTTCGGCAGGGTGGGGGATTGAAATGGGTTTCATGAATTAAATTACCTTTGCGGCCATTAGGTCGTGCATGTGCAGGGCGCCGATAAGCAAGCCATGCTCGTCGACGACGACGACCTGAGTCAGATGGTTGGTGTCCATCAGTGTGGCGGCTTCGACGGCCAGCGCGTTGGCCGATACGTATTTGGGGTTGCGCGACATGCCGTCGGCAACGCGGAGGTGTCGGATATCGCCTTCGCGACTGATCAGGCGTCGCAAGTCGCCATCGGTGAAAATGCCTACAGGGGCGCGTGCCTCGTTGATGACGATCGTCATGCCCATGCCTTTGCGCGACATTTCTTGTAGCGCTTCGGGCATTGGCGTGGCTTCGTGCACGATGGGTAGGGCCTCGCCCGAACGCATGACATCGCGGACATGGGTAAGCAGCCTGCGCCCTAGCGCGCCGCCGGGGTGCGACAAGGCGAAGTCTTCGGCCTGAAAACCACGGGCCTCGAGGCAGGCAACGGCAATGGCGTCGCCCAGCGCCATGGTGGCTGTTGTGCTTGCGGTGGGGGCCAGGTTAAGCGGGCACGCTTCGTGGTCGACATGCACGTTAAGGTGGATGTCGGCATTGGCGGCAAGCTCGGAGCCGGGGTGGCCTGTGATGGCGATGATGGGGACGGCCATACGTTTACAGACCGACAGGACGGTCATGAGTTCCTGGGCGGCACCCGAATACGAGATGGCCATAACGACATCTTGTGCCGTGAGCATGCCCAAGTCACCATGTATGGCTTCGACGCCATGCATGAAAAAAGCGGGTGTGCCGGTAGACGCCAGGGTGGCCGCGATTTTGCGACCGATATGACCCGACTTTCCGATACCCGTCACAACCACTTTGCCCTGGCACGACAGTATTTTTTGTACGGCCGTGTGAAACGACGCGTCGAGACGGTCGTTGAGCGCTTGAAGCGCACTGATTTCGGTATGCAGCGTACGGCGCGCCGATGCCAGCGTTTCGGTGGTGGAAAGCGGTGATGATGTCATCTTGTCATTTTAAATTAAGGTTATAGTTAACCCTAAGTCCAACTTTATGTCTTACGGCAATTTAAATGCATACCGACCCAGCAGAGTACATTCGCAATGCCATCCGCAGCGTCCCAGACTGGCCAAGCCCGGGTGTAACGTTTCGAGACATTACCCCGATATTACAAGATCCCCGCTCGTTCCGTGTTCTGGTCGACTTGTTCGTTTATCGCTATATGCGTCAGCGGCTCGATTTAGTGGCCGGGGTCGATGCCCGTGGTTTTATTTTGGGGTCGGTGCTGGCGTACGAACTTAACCTGGGTTTCGTGCCGGTGCGCAAAAAGGGCAAGTTGCCCTACCAAACGCTGGCTGAAGAGTACACCCTTGAATACGGAAACGCGACGGTCGAAATGCACACCGATGCGGTAAAGCCGGGTCAGCGGGTTTTGTTGATCGACGACCTGATTGCCACCGGCGGCACCATGGTAGCGGCGGCTAAACTGTTGCAGCGTTTGGGGGCCAATGTGGTCGAGGCTGCTGCAATTATCGATTTGCCCGAACTGGGCGGGTCTGACATCCTTAAAGAAACTGGCTTGCCTATTTATACCGTTTGCAGCTTCTAAGCGCTTTAGCGGTTTAGTATAAAAAATTGCCGACCCAAACAAGGGCCGGCAATTTTTTTGGCCATACGACCGCATGTGCCTGACGGCGTGATGAGCGGCTTACAGAAATAGCCGGTACGCCGGGTTTTCGGTTTCGTTCCAGTAGGGGTATCCCAAGCCGTCTAAAAAGGCCTTGAAGTCTTTTTTGTCGGATGGAGGGACCTGCAGGCCAACCAAAATACGGCCATAGTCGTCGCCTTGATTGCGATAGTGGAACAAGCTGATGTTCCAGTCGGGGCTCATGGCGCTTAAAAACTTCATCAGGGCGCCTGGCCGCTCGGGGAACTCGAAGCGGAACAGCATTTCGTGTTCGGCCAGCGACGAGCGGCCCCCCACCATGAAACGCAAGTGCGTCTTGGCCATTTCGTTGTGCGTCAGATCGAGGGTTTCGAAGCCTTTTTTGCGTAGCGTGGCGGCGATTTTCTCGGGCTCGGTGGCGGCGCTAATTTGCACGCCGACAAATACGTGTGCACTAGACGCGTCGGAAATACGGTAGTTGAACTCGGTGACACTGCGTGAGCCGATGGTTTCGCACAGTTTAAGAAAGCTGCCGCGCTGTTCGGGGATGGTGAGCGCAAACAGCGCTTCGCGGGCTTCGCCCACATCGGCCCGGTCGGCTACAAAGCGTAGCCGGTCGAAGTTCATGTTGGCGCCGCTGGCAATGGCCACCAGATTTTTATTTTTTAGCTTGTGTAGCGCGGCATAGCGTTTGGCGCCGGCAATGGCTAGTGCGCCCGAGGGTTCAAGCACGCTGCGTGTGTCTTGGAAAACGTCTTTGATGGCACCGCAGATGGCGTCGGTATCGACCGTAATGAAGTCGTCGACGTATTCGCGGGTGAGCCGGAATGTTTCGAGACCGACTTGTTTAACAGCCGTACCGTCGGAAAACAGACCCACGTCGTTCAGTTCGATGCGGCGGCCCGCCTTGACGCTGCGGATCATGGCGTTGGAGTCTTCGGTTTGTACCCCGATGATTTTGATGTCGGGGCGCAGTTGCTTGATGTAGCTGGCAACGCCGGCGATCAGCCCGCCTCCGCCGATAGCAGCGAAAACGGCATCGATCGGGCCGGGGTGCTGGCGCAGGATTTCCATGCCAATGGTGCCCTGCCCGGCAATGACGTCGGGGTCATCAAAAGGGTGCACGAATGTGAGTTTTTCTTTTTTCTCGAGCTCTTTGGCGTGCAGGTAGGCGTCGGAATAACTGTTGCCGACCAAAACCGTCTCGCCGCCCAAGGCTTGCACGGCGTTGACCTTGACCTTTGGCGTAGTGGTGGGCATGACGATGACCGCCCGGCAGCCCAGCTTGCGTGCTGACAGCGCAACGCCCTGGGCGTGGTTGCCGGCTGAAGCGGCAATGACCCCGCGCTTGAGTTCGGCCTGGCTGAGGTTGGCCATTTTGTTATAGGCGCCACGCAGCTTGAAGCTGAAGACGGCTTGTGTGTCTTCGCGCTTGAGATAAAAGTTGTTGTTGGTACGTGCAGAAATTTGCGGTGCAAATTCGAGCGGGGATTCGATGGCGACGTCGTAGACTTTTGAGGTAAGGATGCGTTTGAGGTAGTCGGTGGACATGATGGGTTGGGGCGCAAAGGGTGCACGTAAAGAACTAGATTACCACAGCGAAATGGCGGCTTGACGCTACACTGCACGCCATGGAAATTGCGATGATGGACTTGTTTGACGGGCTTTTTCGGACCCTGGCGCTGCCGCAGGCCGGGTTGACGGCCATTTTTCTGGCCAGCCTGGTTTCGGCGACGCTGTTACCCATGGGGTCAGAGGCCGTTTTACTGGCGTATTTGAACGTTGCCCCCGATATGTTGTGGGCGGCGGTTGCCGTGGCAACGCTGGGCAATACGCTGGGGGGCGTGATTACCTATGGCATGGGCAGGGGGGCGGAAGCTGTGTACGAGCACTATGCCGACCCGTCACAGGCCGGCCCTTGGACGATGAGGGCCCAAGCTTGGACGCACCGGTGGGGCGCCCCGGTGCTTTTGTTGTCGTGGTTGCCTGTTATCGGTGACCCGCTATGCGCCGTGGCAGGCTGGTTGAAACTGCCCTTCTGGACATCGGTTTTTTACATTGCTGTGGGCAAGTGCTTGCGTTATATGGTTTTAGCCCTCTCGGTTTCATGGTTTTTTGGGTAGTGATGATCTCGTCGCCGGCTTGACTGATGAAGTAAACTGAGGGTTAACCATGTCATCCTTTTGAATGCGACTTCATGAACGCCCCTCTAGCCAGTCAGTTGCTTGCCTCTAAATCGCCTTCGCCAGACGTGCCGCGTTTGCGTGAAATCCCTTACAACTACACATCGTTCTCCGATCGCGAGATTGTGTCCCGGTTGTTGGGTGAGGAAGCCTGGCACTGGCTGTCCGATCTGCGTACCGAACGGCGTACCGGTCGTTCGGCCCGCATGCTCTTCGAGGTGCTGGGTGATATCTGGGTAGTGCGCCGCAACCCTTACCTTCAAGACGATCTTCTCGAAAACCCGAAGCGCCTGGCCATACTGATCGAGGCCCTGCAACACCGTCTGTCCGAAATTGATCGACGTCGCGACCCCAGTGATCCGGACCGCGACAACAAAGTTGTTTTGCTGCTGCAAGCGGCGCGCGGCGCGGTCAGTGCGTTCGAATACGAGTTCGAGCAAACCCGCGAATTGCGTAAAAAAGTACAGCGCCGTTTGGCCAAGGTTACGGCTAAAGACAACATCAAGTTCGACGGTTTGTCGCGCGTATCGCACGTCACCGACGCTACCGATTGGCGTGTCGAGTATCCCTTTGTTGTCCTGACCCCCGACTCCGAGCGCGAAATGGCCGCCTTGGTGCGCGCCTGTATCGAGCTCGAGCTCACCATAATTCCGCGAGGCGGTGGTACTGGTTATACCGGTGGTGCAATTCCGCTTACCTGGCGCTCAGTCGTCATTAACACCGAAAAGCTCGACCAATTAGGGGCGGTTGAAACCACAACGCTGCCCGGCGTCGATCAACCTGTGGCTACCGTGTGGTCGGGCGCAGGGGTTGTGACAAAGCGGGTTACCGAGGCGGCCGAAGCTGCAGGCTTTGTGTTCGCCGTCGATCCTACCTCGGCCGAAGCTTCGTGTGTTGGCGGCAACGTAGCCATGAATGCTGGCGGCAAGAAAGCTGTGCTGTGGGGTACTGCCCTCGACAATCTTGCGTGGTGGCGTATGGTCGACCCCGATGGCAACTGGCTCGAGGTGACCCGTATTGGCCACAATATGGGCAAAATTCACGATGTTGCCGAGGCGACATTCGAGGTCAAGTGGTTTGACGGCAGCGCCGCACCGGGCGAGCGTTTGCTTCGCACCGAAACACTGGTCATCGAGGGGCGTCGGTTCCGCAAAGCCGGTTTGGGTAAAGACGTGACCGATAAATTCCTGGCTGGCTTGCCGGGTATCCAGAAAGAAGGCTGCGATGGCTTGATCACGTCGGCGCGATGGGTATTGCACCGCATGCCGGCGCATACCCGAACGGTCTGTCTCGAGTTTTTTGGGCAGGCGCGCGATGCGATCCCGTCGATTGTCGAAATTAAAGATTATCTCGATAGCACCGGGCGCGAAAAAGGCGCCATTCTGGCTGGGCTCGAACACCTCGACGAACGTTATTTGCGTGCGGTGGGTTACGCCACAAAAAGCAAACGCGGCGGGCTGCCCAAAATGGTGCTCATTGGCGATATTGTTGGCGATGATGCCGACGCTGTTGCGCTGGCCACCAGCGAAGTCGTGCGCTTGTCCAATACCCGTCATGGCGAAGGGTTTGTCGCCGTAAGTGCCGAAGCCCGCAAAAAGTTCTGGCTCGATCGCGCACGTACCGCCGCCATTGCGCGGCATACCAACGCATTTAAAATCAACGAAGACGTTGTGATTCCGTTGAACCGTATGGGCGAATACACCGACGCCATCGAACGGATCAACATCGAGCTGTCGACCCGCAACAAGTTGCGTTTGCTCGATGCGCTTGAAGTCTTTTTGGGTAGCGGCGATTTGCCGGTAGGCAAATCTGAAGACGCCGATGATGCCGAGCAAACCCGTGCCGAAATCCTTCACGATCGCACGCAAGACGCGCTCGATACCCTGCGCGATGTCCGTAACCGCTGGACATGGCTTCTTGAAAATCTCGATATGCCGTTGGATCAGGCACTTGCAGTGCTGCCGTCCATCGGTATGGCCGATGCTGTACAAGGGCTGACCGAGCGCGTTGCGCAGCAGCCGGGTGTGCGTGTTTTCGACGTGATCCAGGACCACACCATTCGTATTTCCTGGAAGACCGAAGTCCGTGCCCTGATGGAGCGCTATTTTGCGGGTGCCGCTTGTGCGGCAGTTCTGGCCGAAATTCAGGCCATCCACGACCGAGTGCTTAAAGGCCGGGTTTTTGTAGCGTTGCACATGCACGCTGGCGATGGCAACGTGCACACCAATATCCCTGTCAACTCAGACAACTACGAGATGCTGGGCGAGGCCAACGAGGCCGTGGCCCGTATTATGCAAATCGCTCGCGACCTCGATGGCGTGATTTCAGGTGAGCACGGCATTGGTCTGACCAAGTTCGAGTTTTTGACTCAAGAAGAGCTGCAGCCTTTCCAGGACTACAAGCGTCGTATCGACCCACAGGGTCGGTTTAACGCCGGCAAGCTCATGCCTGGGGCCGATTTGCGTCATGCCTGGACGCCCAGCTTCAACCTGCTGGGGCACGAGTCGCTCATCATGCAGCAAAGCGAAATTGGCGCTATTTCCACTGCCATCAAAGATTGCCTGCGTTGCGGCAAGTGCAAGCCTGTTTGCTCAACACATGTTCCGCGCGCCAACTTGCTGTATTCGCCGCGCAATAAAATTCTGGCAACGTCTTTACTGATCGAAGCCTTCTTGTACGAAGAGCAAACGCGACGTGGCATCAGTTTGCATCACTGGTCCGAATTTGAAGATGTGGCCGATCACTGCACGGTGTGCCACAAGTGCTACAACCCCTGTCCGGTCGATATCGACTTTGGCGATGTCTCCATGGAAATGCGCGCCTTGTTGCGCCGCATGGGTAAAAAGTCTTTCAATCCCGGTACGACGGCCGCGATGTTCTTTCTTAATGCGAAAGATCCGCGTGTCATCAAGGCCACGCGCACGGCGATGGTCGACCTGGGCTACAAGGCGCAAAGGTTCGCCCATGACCTGTTGGCGGCGCCTGCGCGCAAGCAGGTCGAGCAGCCCCCAGCCACCATTGGTAAGGCACCTATCCGCGAACAGGTCGTGCATTTCATCAATAAAAAAATGCCGGGAGGCTTGCCCAAGCAAACAGCGCGCAAATTGCTCGACATCGAAGACGCCAATTACGTGCCCATTATTCGTAACCCGTCTTCAACTACGGCCGACACCGAGGCTGTCTTTTATTTCCCAGGTTGCGGGTCTGAGCGGTTGTTCTCCCAGGTTGGGTTAGCGACGCAGGCCATGTTGTGGCATGCCGGGGTGCAAACGGTATTGCCGCCGGGCTATTTGTGCTGTGGCTACCCGCAACGTGGCAATGGCATGACCGACAAGGCCGAAAAAATCATCACCGATAACCGGGTGTTGTTCCATCGGGTGGCAAACACCCTAAACTACCTCGACATCAAAACCGTCGTGGTCAGTTGCGGTACCTGTTACGACCAGTTGGCCGGTTACGAGTTTGAGAAAATTTTCCCGGGTTGCCGTCTCATCGACATCCACGAGTATCTGCTTGAAAAAGGTATGAAACTTGATGGCGTGACGGGTAGCCGCTACATGTATCACGACCCTTGCCATACCCCCATGAAGCTGCAAGACCCCATGAAAACGGTCAAGGCGCTGGTGGGCGACAGCGCCGTCAAAACAGACCGCTGCTGTGGCGAATCGGGTACGTTAGCCGTCAGCCGTCCCGACGTCTCAACGCAAGTACGTTTCCGCAAGCAAGAAGAACTGGTCAAGAACACCGCTCAGGTTCGGGCCGATGGTTACGATGGCCAGGTCAAGATCCTGACCTCGTGCCCGTCATGTTTGCAGGGCTTGTCGCGGTACGAGGGCGATACTGGCATGCAGGCAGACTACATCGTTGTTGAGATGGCGCGCCATGTATTGGGCGAGTCATGGATGGAAGACTACGTGAAGACGGCTAACGCAGGCGGAATCGAGCGGGTGCTGGTTTAAAAGGTTACCGCGCTCCGGGCTTATGGGCTGGGCGGCGTCATCACGCGTGACGCCGGAAATTCCAGCGAAAATATGCTGCCTGCGCCGATACGGCTTTGTATGTGCAATTCGGCGTTGTGGCGCATGGCGACATGCTTTGTGATGGCCAGGCCAAGGCCGGTGCCGCCGGTAGCGCGTGAGCGCCCGCGGTCCACGCGGTAAAAACGTTCGGTCAGGCGCGGGATATCTTGCGCCGCAATGCCTATGCCCGTGTCTTGCACCGAGTAGCAAGCCAGCCCCGATTCGGTCAGGTACCAACTGGTGGTAATGGTGCCGTCTTTGGGCGTGTATCTGATGGCATTGGTCAGCAGGTTGCTGACTGCCGACGCCAGCTCGGTTTCAATGCCTTTTATATACAGGTCGTCGGCAATGTTTTCTACAAACACATGCTGTCCGGCCGACAGCAATTTGGCTTGTTCCAGCGCCCGGTCGATCACTTCTTTCATATGAACCGGTTCGCCGGCCTGGGTGGGCGACGACTCCAGTGTAGATAGCGTCAGCAAGTCGGCCACAATGGCTTGCATGCGGCTGGCCTGTTGCATCATCAGGTCAAGATAGTGTTTGCGTTGCTCGTCTGAAATTTCTTCGCGCGGGATATCGTGCAGCGTTTCCAGAAACCCGGACAGAACGGTCAACGGGGTGCGCAGTTCGTGGGACACATTGGCCACAAAGTCTTTGCGCGTGGTTTCGAGTTTTTCTACTTGCGTGACGTCGCGTGTGACAACCAGGTATTGGTCGGCGCCATAACGAGTAAGCTGCAGCTGTAAGGCTCGTTCGACGTGATCGTGTGCCGTGTGATGCAGCAGCATGGGTTCGGGCCACGTAGATTGCCGCGCGTACTTGTTGAATTCGGGCGATCGCAAGATATTGAAAATACTGTAGTTGCGGTCTTTTTGAAGATCCAGCCCAGTGTGAGCGCACGCGGTTTTATTGCACCACGTCACCATCATGTCTGCATCAAGGGTAATGGCGCCGTCGGGCAAGGCCTCCGCCGCCAGCATAATGTTGTCGATGTGCTGGTCAAGCTCTTTGATATGCGCGCTATTTCGGCGAATTTCGCGATATATCGGGGCAATGATTTCGTCCCAGGGGCCGACAGAGGCGGGGGGCGACGCCGAGAAGTCGGTGACCCATTTACGAATTTGCGTTAATTGCCGTCCGCTGGCCAGAACCATGAGCGATAGCCCGGCTGTCAGCAAGACCCACCCCGCGGTGGGCGTTGTCCAGTAGCCTACCGCCATGGCAAGCATCATCCAGAGGGCAATATAGGCGAGGGTCTTGGGCATGATCAGGTGCCGGCTGGTTTGTTCGGCGCTTGCGGCAGTTGCACGGCAAAGCGGTACCCTGCACCGCGTACGGTTTCAATGTGATTTTCGTGCGCGCTGGGCTCAAGCGCTTTGCGCAGGCGCCGGATATGTACGTCTACTGTGCGCTCTTCGACAAAAACGTGGTCGCCCCACACCTGGTCGAGCAGCTGTGCGCGCGAAAACACACGTTCGGTGTGGGTCATGAAAAAGTGCAGCAGACGGAACTCGGTGGGGCCGACTGTCAGTGACAGCCCGTTGCCTGTCACGCGGTGCGTGGCCGGGTCGAGTTTTAACGTGCCAATTTGAATGAGGTCGTCGGTGAGCTGCGGCGCGCGGCGGCGCAGTACGGCCTTGATGCGCGCCATGAGCTCTTTGGGCGAAAACGGTTTGGTGATGTAGTCATCGGCGCCGGCCTCAAGGCCTTCTATCTTGTCGCTTTCGGCACCCTTGGCTGTCAGCATAATGACGGGCACTTGGCGGGTACGCTCGTCGGCGCGCAGTTTCTTTGCCAGCGTAATGCCCGATGCGCCGGGCAGCATCCAGTCAAGCAGGATTAGGTCGGGAAGTTCGGCGCGGATCAGGGTTTGCGCCTGTTCGGCGTCGAAGGCCCGCAGTACTTTGTGTCCTGCAAATGACAGGTTGACTGAAATCAGCTCCTGGATCGCGGGTTCGTCTTCAATGACCAGTATGGTTGTGCTCATGGTGTGCAGGATAAAATAACCGAAGAAGCTTCAATATTATGGCTTGAATGTTTCAGGTTTGTGAAAACTGTCATGTTCGGGTCAGGCGCGGTTCGACAGCCGCAAACCCGCCATACTTGGGATACCATACGCGCTATGCAAAATACATCCTCTTCGGGGCAGGGCGAACCAAACGCCGGGCCAACCACACATTTTGGGTATAAAACCGTTGCCGAGGCCGAAAAAGCCGCCAAGGTAGCCGAGGTTTTTCATTCGGTGGCGCAGCGCTACGACCTGATGAATGATCTGATGTCGGCAGGCCTGCATCGCGCCTGGAAGGCGTTTACCATTGCGCGCGCTGATGTTCGCCCTGGCATGAAAGTACTTGATATTGCGGGCGGCACTGGCGACCTGGCCAAGGCGTTTGCGCGCAAGGCAGGGCCCAGTGGGCAGGTATGGCTTACCGATATCAATGACTCCATGTTGCGGGTGGGCCGTGATCGCCTGATCGACAAAGGTCTCGTGGTGCCCACGGCTGTTTGCGATGCCGAAAAGTTGCCGTTCCCCGACCACTACTTTGATCGTGTCAGTGTTGCTTTTGGGCTGCGCAACATGACGCACAAAGACATTGCCTTGTCCGAAATGCGACGTGTGCTCAAGCCGGGTGGCAAATTGCTGGTGCTCGAATTTTCGCATGTGGCCAAACCTCTGGCCCCGGTTTACGACTGGTATTCCTTTAATATCTTGCCGTGGCTGGGCAAGAAGGTAGCGGGCGACGAAGAAAGTTATCGTTATTTGGCCGAATCTATTCGCATGCATCCCGATCAGGACACCCTGGCCGCCATGATGAAAGAGGCAGGCCTTGATCGCGTGCGTTATTTCAACCTTACGGCAGGCCTCGTCGCACTGCACGAAGGTGTCAATTTGGGTTAACTTGAGATATTATTCAGGTTCCAGTAAGATTCTTGTGTATTCACAAGTTTTTTGCCTTTTTTGGTTCGGAGCCAACACATGTCTCGACGCATCTCCCGTTTTCTGGCTGTAGCACTACTGGCAGTTTCCACTGTCGGTATGGTGGCTGTCTCTTTCGACGCCGAAGCGCGCCGCATGGGCGGTGGCTCAAGTTTTGGCCGTCAGTCCAGTAATGTTACCCAGCAGCGCCAGGCGACAACCCCGCCTGCGGCAACCACAACGCAGCGCAGCGCGACGTCGGCCGCGCCCGCGGCAGGCGCTGCCGCCGCCGGCACAGCGGCCAAAACCGGCATGTCCCGCTTTCTGGGGCCCATCGCAGGTATAGCCGCAGGTCTGGGTATTGCTGCCCTGTTGTCGCACATGGGCCTGTCTGGTGCCTTCCTCGAAATGATGTCCAGCCTCTTGCTTATCGGGCTGCTGGTCTTCGCCGTACTGTTTATTGTTCGTCGTCTGCGCGGTGGCGCGGCACGCACGGCAACTCAGGCGGCGGGTGCTGGCGGCATGCAGCGTAGTGCCGAGGTCTGGCAACCTGCTTCGGGTGCCCCCGCACAATCGGCCGCTACTTCTGGTACATCAGTTGCCGCCGACGCCGCCCCGGCTCCCTCGCCTGTTGATGAGTCTTGGTTCATCCCCGGCGACTTCGACACGGCTGCTTTCCTGGCCAACGCCAAGAAGCAGTTTGCGCAAATTCAGCGCATCTGGGACAGCGGCGACGTATCTCAGTTGTCCGACTACGTCACCGACGATCTGATCGCCGAAATCAAGCCTCAAATAGAAGCCCGAGGCGGCAAGGCCGAGCACACCGAAATCGTGTTGCTTACCGCCGAGCTTTTAGGCATTGAAACCGTCAGCGGTGGTCATCTGGCCAGTGTTCGATACTCGGGCATGCTGCGCGAAGCGCCCGGTGCAGAAGCCTTCCGCTTCGAAGAGGTCTGGAATCTGTACAAGGCTGATGGTCAGGGCTGGTTGTTGGCTGGTATTCAGCAAATTCCTGTCGAGGGAAATTAAAGTCCCCGTGAGTCCGCGCCTTCCCCCCTAGGCGTGGTTTGGGCCGGTGTCGCACTTGTGTGCGGCCACCGGCCCTTTGTCTGTAGACCGTTGTGCGGCTAAAACCGTTAAACTTGGGCCTGTCATTTTTCCTGTCATAGTGCGCGCGGCCCGCGCGTGGTGATTCATGCTGCCTTTTTTTCCACCGCCACCTTTTGTTGCCTCGGCAGGTATTAGCGCCTTGAACCGGCTGCTACGCCGCGAGCCCTGGGCGGCCGAACGGTTATCACGTCATGCCGGTAAAACCGTCAGGTTTATTATTGGGCGTGCCGAAGTGTCGCTGGTGATTGGCAGTCAAGGCACATTGCAATCGGCCGATGCTGCCGTCGTGCCCGATGTCACCCTGACATTGCCCGAGAAGCAAACCGGTCGTTTGTTCGACGTTATTCGTCATCAAGACCCAGAGCAAATTGTTGATGCCTTGCATATCCAAGGCGATGCCGGGCTGGCCAATGTGGTGGCTGATCTGGCGCGTCACTTGCGATGGGATGTCGAAGATGACCTGGCGCGCGTGGTCGGTGATATTCCGGCAACACGTATTATGGCGGGAGCCCGTGCCGTTTCGCGCAGCTTTGCGGCGGCCGGCCAACGCTTAGCAGGCAATGTCGCCGAATATCTTACCGAAGAGTCCCCAACACTTATGGCGAAAGCCCATCTGCCGGTTCATCAAGAACGCACGGCTCAGTTGCTGCAACAGCTTGATCAATTAGATCGCCGTGTGGAGCAGCTAGAGCGGCACAACGCATCGGGCAGGGGGCGCTGATGCTGACGTTTTTCCGATTGATCGGCATTGTATTTATTGCCTTGCGTTATCGGCTCGACGAACTGGTGCTGTCCAGCATTAAGCATCCCGTGGCGTATTCGTTGCTGCGTATTGTTCGTTTTGGTCGCCCGCCACGCGACGATCGCGGTGTCAGGTTGCGGTTAGCGCTTGAGTCTTTAGGACCCATATTTGTAAAGTTCGGGCAAGTGTTGTCAACGCGTCGCGACCTGATTCCGCCCGACCTGGCCCTTGAACTGGCCAAGTTGCAAGACCGTGTACCCCCGTTTCCGTCTGACAAGGCCGCCCAGTGTGTCGAGGCCGCCTTGGGGGCGCCGCCCTCGACGCTGTTTCGCCATTTCGACAAAGATCCGGTGGCGTCGGCGTCTATAGCGCAAGTGCACTTTGCAATCTTGCACGACGGGCGTGATGTAGCCGTCAAGGTGCTGCGGCCCGGCATGCTGTCGATCATTGAAAAAGATCTGGCCCTGATGCGTATTCTGGCCGGCGTCATTGAAAAGTTGGTGCCCGACAGCCGTCGCCTGAAGCCGCGCGAGGTTGTGGCCGAGTTTGATATTTACCTGCACGACGAGCTTGACTTGGTGCGCGAGGCTGCAAATTGCAGTCAGTTGCGCCGGAACTTTGGCCCAGAAACCGGTCGGCAAAATTTGCTGATGGTGCCCGAGGTAATATGGGAATACACCACGACCACAGTGTTCACCATGGAGCGCATGCGGGGCATACCGGTAAGCCAGATTGAACGTCTGCAAGACGCGGGTGTCAATATTAAAGACCTTGCGCGCACGGGGGTCGAAATTTTCTTTACCCAGGTCTTTACCGATGGGTTCTTCCATGCCGACATGCATCCGGGTAATATTTACGTGTCCGATGCGCCCGAAACTTTGGGGCGCTATATCGCTCTGGACTTCGGCATTGTGGGGTCGTTGTCCGAACATGACAAAAATTACCTGGCACAGAATTTTCTGGCTTTTTTCCGCCGAGATTACCGCCGGGTGGCTCAGCTTCATATCGAATCTGGGTGGGTGCCGCCCTCTACGCGCGAAGAGGCCCTTGAAGGCGCTGTGCGCGCGGTGTGCGAGCCCTATTTCGATCGGCCTTTGGCGCAAATATCATTGGGGCAGGTGCTGTTGCGCTTGTTTCAGACGTCGCGTCGTTTTAATGTAGAGATTCAGCCTCAACTGGTGTTGTTGCAAAAAACGCTACTTAATGTCGAAGGTATGGGGCGCGACCTCGATCCAGACCTGGATTTATGGAAAACTGCCAAGCCGTATCTAGAAAATTGGATGCATGAGCGGATAGGTCTTAAGGGCTTGAAGAAGCGCCTTGACCAGGAAGCCGGGCAATGGGCGCAGATGCTCCCCCAGTTGCCGCGCTTGGTGCACGCCAGTTTGTCGCGTCCCGATGCCTTGCCAGGCATGCAGCAAGAGCTGCACCGTTTGCGCAAGGCACAAGAGTTTAATAACCGTTTGGTCATGGTGTTTGCAGCCGTTGTTGCAGTTGCGATTGGTGTCGCGATCTGGGTCATAGCCGGTCGCTGAAATTTGTGTTCTTGTTAGTCCGTCAGGCCGCTGACATATTATTGCGATGTTCTTCGCGTAGTATGTTTATTGTTTATGCGGTTTTTTGTTCGTCAAGTGTCGTTTAAAGAGAGATTTAATATGCTTTACCCTGAATTGTTCAAATCAATGGAGGCAGTACGCTGGAATATGGCGACTGATATTCCATGGGATGATTTTGATGGCAGCAAACTCTCCGATGAGCAGGCCTACACGATCAAGATGAATGCCATCACCGAGTGGGCGGCGTTGCCGGCAACTGAAATGTTTCTTCGAGACAATCAAGACGACAGCGACTTTTCGGCTTTCATGTCAGTCTGGTTTTTCGAAGAGCAAAAACATTCCCTGGTTTTGATCGAGTACTTGCGTCGTTTCCGTCCCGAACTGGTGCCTACCGAAGAAGAGTTGCACAAGGTGCGCTTCGAGTTCGACCCGGCACCAGCGCTCGAAACCCTGATGCTGCATTTTTGTGGCGAGATTCGCCTTAATCACTGGTACCGTCGGGCTGCCGAATGGCACACCGAGCCCGTTATCAAGGCGATTTATCAAACCATCGCGCACGATGAAGCTCGTCATGCGGGCGCCTATTTGCGCTACATGAAGCGTGCGTTGGCCCAGCGCGGCGACCTTATCGGTCAGCAGGCCCGTATGGCGTTTTCTAAAATTGGCGTGCTCATGGCCTCGGCGCATCGTACGCCGCAGGCACTTCATCCTACCAATTTGCACGTCAATAAAAACATGTTCCCCGACGACACCGTGCAATCCAAGCTGCCTTCGCCCGGTTGGCTTGAAAATTGGCTTGATCAGCAAATCCATTTCGATAAAGACTGGGAAGGCAAGGTCAGCTCACGTATTTTGCACAACCTGTCGCTGCTGCTCGACAGCAGCTTCAAAACCGTACAAGACCTCAATCGGTACCGAAAGAGCCTTACGCGCGAAACGTCGCCAGCTGTTTAAGGCCGGCAGCTGCGTTATGGGCGTTCGTTTCGAAAAAAAAATCCTGTCGCGCGCTGAGTGCGAGGCTGCGGTGAGCGAGGGGCGCTTTCCGCGGCCCTTGGTGTTCACTAATGGGGTGTTCGATATTTTGCACCGTGGGCATGTCAGCTATCTTGACGAGGCTGCGCAACTTGGCGCCAGCCTTATTGTTGCTGTTAATACCGATGCCTCGGTCAAACGGCTGGGCAAGGGCGACGACCGGCCCATCAATACACAAGACGATCGCCTGGCCCTGCTGGCTGCCCTCGAGTGTGTGAGTGCTGTGACCGTTTTTGACGAAGATACGCCGCAGGCGCTGATCGAAGCTTTAAAGCCTGACCTGATTGTAAAAGGGGGCGATTACAACATGGAGGCGCTGCCCGAAACCGCTGCGGTCAGGCAGTGGGGGGGCGATGCCGTAGCCATCCCGTTTCGGTTTAATCGCTCGACGACATCGTTGCTGAAAAAAGTCAGGCAATCATAGCCGGCTGCCGCCGGCGGCTTATTTATTATTCTGGCTTGCCAGTAGGGCGTTGACACCGCGCAGGTCGTCTTCGGTCAGGGTGCCGGCAACGGCTTTCAGGCGTAGCCCGTTAAGCAGTGTGTTGTACCGCGCATTGGCCAGGGCCCGTTGAGTTTCGTACAGTTGTTGCTGCGCATTCAAGACGTCGATATTGACGCGCACGCCCACCTCGTAGCCGGTCTGGTTGGCATCGAGCGAGGCTTTGCTTGATTTCTCGGCGGCTTGCAGTGCGTTGACCTGAGCCAGACCTGATACGACACCCGAAAAATACTGTTGTGTGAGTTGTACCGCCTGGCGACGAGTGGATTCGAGGTCGTAGCGGGTGCGTTGCAGCACTGATGTTTGTTCGCGTACACGCGAAGAAATGCCCCCACCCGCAAAAATAGGGATAGACAATTGAACCCCTACCGTACTGTCGACTGACCGTGGGCCCGCTTGCGGGCCATAGATGCCGCGATCGGAGGTGCTGCCCGATTGTGCGTAAAAGTCGAGTGTTGGGTAATGACCGCTTTTCGCAATGTTGATTTGTTTTTCGGCAATGCGGGTAGACAGCAACGCCCGTGCAACTTCCAGGCTGGCTTGCCCGGCTTGCGATGTCCAGTCGGTAATGCGTGCGGGTTGTGGCGGTGGCAGGCTGATATTGCCTGACAACCCGGCCAAATCTTGTGGCCGTTCGTTGATAATTTTTTGAAGCTGGTCTTGACTGACCTGCAGCGTGTTTCGGGCTTCGATTTCGCTGGCGTTGATCAGGTCGAGTCGGGCTTGCGCCTCGTAGGTGTCGGCGATGGTGGCGCTGCCTAGTTCAAACCCTTTTTTTGCAGCTTCAAGTTGATTGGTAATGGCCCGCTTCTGCGCATCGAGTGTGACCAGAGTGTCTTGCGCGGCCAGTACCCCGAAATAGGCCTGGGCAACGCGCAATAACAGGTCTTGCCAGGCTTGTTGCACGGCCAGGTCGGCCGATTCGGCTTCAAGCTGCGATTGCTTGAGTTGCTCCCAGGCAGCGATGTCGATGATAGGCTGCGTTAGGGTGACGGCCCAGGTGCCTCTTTTTTCGGTGCGGTCGCGATCGAAATTTGTGCGGCGTACATCGTCGAGTTCGGCACCTGTGCTGCCAGTTAAAAATGGCAGCAGTTGGGCGCGTGCCTGAGGGACTTTCTCGAGGATGGCGTTGCGGTTGGCTTTGGCCGACGCGAATACCGGGTCGCGTTCAAGCGCTTTGCTCCAGATGTCGAGCAGGTTCTGTGTTTGGGCCGATGCCGAACCGGCCCACAGCGCCAGTGTGGCGCTTGCAACGAGATGCCACCGACGCCCGCGCATTCAGAATTTGAACTGAGGTTGCGCCGTGCCACGCAGCGGCTTGATGACCGTATCGAACAGCGACTGTGTCTCGAAGCTGGCGGCGCTGGTACGTGTAATGCGGTAGGCCGTCATGACGGGCTGATTGCCTACGACAACCACCATACGGCCGCCTACGCAAAGTTGGTACTTGAGCGCATCGGGAATGATGGGCACCGAGCCAGTCAGTAAGATCGCGTCGTATTCGGCGGTTCCCCAGCCGGCATGGCCATCACCCACTTCGACGTTGACGTTGTTGACGTGCTCGCGCTGCAGGTGATCGGCAGCAAAGGCGGCGATACGGCTGTCGATTTCGACGGTAGTGACCTGCTGAGCCAGGCGCCCCAGCAATGCGGCCTGGTAGCCCGAGCCTGTACCGATTTCGAGGACACAGTCAGTGGGTTCGAGCAAGAGATCTTGCGCCAGCCGGGCCTCGACTTTTGGGGTCAGCATGGTTTCGTGCGAATCGATGGCATTGATGATGAGCGGCAGCTCGACATCGGAGAACGCCATGGCCTGCATGCCCTGCGGCACAAAGCGCTCGCGAGGGACGTCGAAAAGGGCCTGGAGCACTTTTTTGTCGAAGACGTTCCAGGGCCGAATTTGTTGTTCGACCATATTGAAACGGGCTTGTTCGATGTCGGAGAGACCGGTGGCGTTCATAACATTCGATGCAAAAATAAAGGTGAAGGTATTGTACCCATTCGTGGGCGTTGGCGGCGTCTGGGGCGCGTTACCACCATTGGTGGAAATGATGAACCGGACCGTGGCCATGGCCAACGGCAAGGTCGTCTGCACGCAAGAGGGCCGACACCAGGTAGTCTTTCGCACGCTGCGCAGCTTCGGGGAAACTGTCGGTTTGTGGCAGTAGGGCGGCCAATGCAGCAGACAGCGTGCAGCCGGTGCCGTGAGTGTTGCGCGTGGCAATGCGCTGACCCGGTAGCTCGATGAGCTTATCGCCATCGTAAAGCACGTCGATGGTGTCGTTGCCGGGGAGGTGGCCCCCCTTAAGGAATACCCATCGGTGGCCGTTGTCGTTCATGAGTCGGCGAAGGCGTTCGGCCATGCGACGCATTTCTTTAAGATTTTCGACCGCGCTGGTCCCGAGCAATACCCCAGCTTCGGGTAAATTAGGTGTCATGACTGTTGCCAGGGGCAGCAAGCTCTCCCTCAGCTCGGCGATGGCCGGCTTTTCGAGCAGGGTATCGCCACTTTTTGCGATCATGACCGGGTCAAGCACAATGTGCGCGGGCTTCCAGTGCGCAAGTCGTTCGGCCACGGTGCGTGTTACCGGTTGCTGGCCCAGCATGCCGATTTTTACGGCATCAATTCTGACGTCGCTGAACAAGGTGTCGATTTGTAGTGCGACAAAGTCGGGCGGTACCGGTGCAATGCCGGTAACCCCTTGAGTGTTTTGCGCGGTAAGCGCGGCGACGACCGCTGTGCCATAGGCGCCCAGTGCGCTCATGGCCTTGATGTCGGCAAGGATACCGGCACCGCCCGAGGGGTCGACGCCTGCGATGGTTAGCGTATTCGGGGTCATGACTTGGTTTTGGACTGAATTAAACCTTTGGTGGGCGAGCTTGGGCTGGCCGCATAAAACTTGCGCGGCATGCGGCCGGCCAGGAAAGCCTCGCGGCCGGCTTCGACGGCTTTTTTCATGGCGCTGGCCATGAGGACGGGGTTTTGTGCCCCGGCGATGGCGGTATTCATCAAGACCCCATCGCAGCCCAGTTCCATGGCAATTGCAGCGTCGGAGGCGGTGCCCACACCGGCATCTACCAGCACGGGGACGCTGGCCTGGTCGATGATCAGGCGCAGATTCCAGGGGTTAAGAATGCCCATGCCCGACCCAATCAGCGATGCCAGTGGCATGATGGCGACACAGCCGATGTCTTCAAGCATACGACACTGAATAGGGTCGTCGGTGCAGTAAACCATGACGTCAAAGCCGTCGTCGACCAGTGTTTTTGCCGCTTTCAGCGTTTCGGGCATATTAGGGAAGAGATTGTCGGCGCTGCCTAACACTTCGAGTTTGACAAGTGCATGCCCGTCGAGCAGCTCGCGCGCCAGTCGCAGGGTGCGCACGGCATCGTCGGCAGTAAAGCAGCCGGCCGTATTGGGCAAAATGGTAAAGCGCGAGGGCGGCAGGAAGTCGAGCAGGTTCGGTTCGTTGGCGTTTTGGCCAATATTGGTGCGACGGATGGCCACAGTGACAATGTCGGCGCCGCTGGCGTCGATGGCCTCGCGGGTTTCTTGGAAATCTTTGTATTTGCCGGTGCCAACCAGCAAACGGGATGCGTAGGTTTTACCAGCCAGGGTGAAAAGGTCGTTGGAGTTCATGGTTGATTTATGCGGATTCTGAGTGCCTTCGAATGGCCTTATTGTAGAGTCAGCGCTGCTTTCGTGCTGTGGGTCGCGGGTCATGAAGCTACAATAAGGGACAAAATTGTCTTTTTTTTCAACAGGTCTTGACGCGTGTCCTATCCCAAGCTGCCCTACCCTTTGTCGTCTTACACTCATGGTGCCGAGTTCGTTCGTTTGCTCGCGTCCCGCATTCTGGTCCTCGATGGCGCCATGGGGACAATGATCCAGCGATACAAGCTGTCGGAACAAGACTTCCGGGGCGAGCGCTTTGCCGATCATCCCAGCGACGTCAAGGGTAATAACGAACTGTTGTCACTGGTGCGGCCCGACATCATTCTTGATATTCATCGCCAATACCTTGAGGCGGGTTCTGATGTCATTGAGACCAATACTTTTGGCGCCACGTCAGTTGCGCAGGGCGACTATGGCTTGCCCGGCCTGGCTTACGAGCTGAATCTTGAGTCGGCGCGGCTGGCACGTCAAGCCTGCGACGAATTCAGCACGCCCGACAAGCCCCGTTTTGTGGCTGGCGCCTTGGGGCCTCAGCCTAAAACCGCCTCGATTTCGCCCGATGTCAACGACCCGGCGGCGCGCAATGTCACATTTGACGAGCTGCGTGTGGCCTACACCGAACAGCTCGAGGGTCTCCTCGACGGCGGGATTGACATCGTCCTGATCGAAACTATTTTCGACACGCTCAATGCCAAAGCGGCAATTTTTGCCGTTGAAAGCGTGTTCGAGGCGCGCGGCGTGCGCTTGCCCGTCATGATTTCGGGCACCGTGACCGATGCATCCGGTCGTATTTTGTCCGGCCAAACCGTCGAGGCCTTCTGGAACTCCGTCCGTCACGCCCGTCCGGTCACCATTGGCTTGAACTGTGCGTTGGGTGCGGCGCTCATGCGCCCCTACGTGGCCGAACTGTCGAAGATTTGCGACACCTACGTTTGCGTTTACCCCAATGCCGGCTTGCCCAACCCCATGGCCGAGACCGGATTCGATGAAACCCCCGAAGACACCTCGTCGTTGTTGCGTGAGTTCGCAACGGCAGGCTTGGTCAACATGGTGGGCGGTTGTTGTGGGACGACGCCTGAGCACGTTCGCGCCATCGCCGAGCGCGTTAAAGACCTGCCCATTCGGCAGGTGCCCGAAATACCCGTTAAGACGCGGTTGTCCGGCCTCGAAGCGCTAAATTTCGACGAAAACTCGCTTTTCATCAACGTGGGCGAGCGCACCAACGTGACCGGCAGCAAAATGTTCTTGCGGCTGATTCGCGAAGAAAAGTACGACGAAGCGCTGGCTGTAGCACGCCAGCAGGTCGAGAACGGTGCGCAAATCATCGATATCAACATGGACGAAGCCATGCTCGACTCGGTCTCGTGCATGAGCCGGTTCCTGAATATGGTGGCGTCCGAGCCCGATATCTCACGCGTGCCCATCATGATCGACAGCTCGAAATGGGAAGTCATCGAGGCTGGCCTGAAGTGTGTGCAGGGCAAGGCGGTGGTTAACTCCATTTCCATGAAAGAAGGCGTTGAGGCCTTCTTGGCGCATGCCCGTCTGTGCCGCAAGTATGGTGCAGCGGCGGTCGTCATGGCTTTCGACGAAAAAGGTCAGGCCGACACACTCCAGCGCCGTATCGATATTTGCGGACTGGCGTATAAATTGCTGGTCGAAGAGGTCGGTTTCCCGCCCGAAGACATTATTTTTGACCCCAACGTTTTTGCTATTGCCACCGGCATCGAAGAGCATAACCACTACGCGGTCGACTTTATCGAAGGTACGCGTTGGATTACCCAGAATTTGCCTCACGCGCGTGTGTCGGGTGGCGTGTCCAACGTCAGCTTCTCTTTCCGGGGCAACGAGGCGGTTCGTGAAGCCATCCATACCGTTTTCCTGTATTACGCCATCCAAGAGGGCATGACGATGGGGATCGTCAATGCCGGGCAGCTTGGTGTTTATCAAGATATCGACAAGCGTTTGCTCGACCTGATCGAGGACGTCGTGCTCGACCGCCAGACGCCGCTGGGCAAGGTTGATGAGGCCGACACCCGTACGCCGACCGAACGTCTGGTCGAATATGCCGAGACTGTTAAAGGCTCGGGTACCAAAAAAGAAGAAGACCTGACGTGGCGTCAGAACCCGGTTGAGCAAAGGCTTGCTCATGCGCTGGTGCACGGTATTACAACGTTCATCGTTGAAGACACCGAAGAGGTCCGCCAGAAAATTGCCGATCAAGGCGGTCGACCCATTCAGGTCATCGAAGGGCCTTTGATGGACGGCATGAATGTGGTGGGCGACCTGTTCGGTGCGGGGAAAATGTTCTTGCCGCAGGTGGTTAAATCCGCCCGAGTCATGAAGCAGGCCGTAGCGCACCTCGTGCCTTTCATTGAAGAAGAAAAGCGCCAGATTGCGGCCGCCGGCGGCGATGTGCGAGCCAAGGGCAAAATTGTCATGGCCACGGTCAAGGGCGATGTCCACGATATCGGCAAAAACATCGTGACAGTCGTGCTCCAGTGCAACAACTTCGAAGTTGTGAACATGGGCGTGATGGTGCCTTGCGCTGAAATTCTGGCTAAAGCCAAAGAAGAGAATGCTGACATGGTCGGCCTGTCGGGCTTGATTACACCCAGTCTTGAAGAAATGGCCTATGTGGCTTCTGAAATGGAGCGTGACGACTACTTCCGTAGCCGCAAAATGCCTTTGCTGGTGGGCGGGGCCACCACTAGTCGGGTGCACACGGCCGTAAAAATTGCGCCCAATTACAGCGGGCCGGTTATTTATGTGCCTGATGCCAGTCGGTCGGTAGGCGTCGCCACCAACCTGATGTCGGATCAAAGCCAAGTCTATCTTGATGACCTGGCCAAAGAGTACGACCAAGTTCGCGAGCGTCATGCCAACCGCAAAGAGACGCCAATGGTCAGCATTGAGCAGGCCAGGGCCAACAAGCCGGTGATCGACTGGGCAGCGTATACGCCGCCACGCCCCAAATTTATTGGCCGGCGCACGTTCAAAAATTACGATTTGGCCGAGCTGGCCCGTTACATCGACTGGACACCGTTCTTCCAGACCTGGAGCTTGTTTGGGCAGTACCCGGGCATTTTGCAAGACAAAGTGGTGGGCGAGCAGGCCCAGAAGGTCTTTGCCGAAGGGCAGGCCATGCTGCGTAAAATTATCGACGGCCGTTGGCTGACGGCCAATGGCGTCGTGGCTTTTTACCCGGCCAATACGGTCAACGATGACGATATCGAAATTTACACCGACGAAAGCCGCAGCGAGGTGTTGTTTACCTGGCGCAATGTACGCCAGCAAGGCGTCAAGCGCGAAGGTGTCGACAACAAATGCCTGGCTGACTTCATCGCACCCAAATCGTCTGGAGTAGCTGATTACATCGGTATGTTTGCAGTCACCGGAGGGCTGGGCATCGAAAAATGGGAAGCCGAATTCGAAAGGCAAAATGATGACTATTCGGTCATTATGCTTAAGGCTTTGGCCGACCGTTTCGCCGAGGCTTTTGCCGAGTGCCTGCACGCCCGGGTTCGCACCGATTTATGGGGTTATGTACCTGCCGAAGCCCTTGATAACGAGGCCATGATTGCCGAGAAGTATCAGGGAATTCGTCCTGCGCCTGGCTACCCCGCTTGTCCCGAACATATCGTCAAAAAAGAGATGTTCCGTGTGCTCGATGCTGACGACATTCAGATGCAGCTGACCGACAGTTATGCCATGTATCCGGCCTCCAGCGTGTCGGGCTTTTACTTCAGTCACCCGCAGTCACAGTACTTCAACGTAGGCAATATTGGCGCCGATCAGTTGGCTGACTATGTTCAGCGTAGTGGTCGCCCGGAGGACGATGTGCGTCGCACCTTGTCCAGTATTCTTGGGTTGAAGTAAATCATGGACGCCGAATCCCGGTCTTCGGCAGCGGCGTCCGATCATCCACCCGGACAAGCCCGGCGCCGTGCGTTGGGCGAATTCCTGCGCAGTGTTCGCGCCCGGGTAACGCCCTCAAGCGTAGGGTTGCCGGCGGGCATCCGTCGACGCACGCCGGGGTTACGTCGCGAAGAAGTAGCGCAGCTGGCGGGTATCAGCATTACTTGGTATACCTGGATCGAACAGGGGCGCGATGTTTCGGTGTCGGCTCAGGTATGGGCGCGTTTGGCCGATGTATTGCACATGACGCGGGCTGAGCGCCATTATTTGTTCGAGCTGGCCGAGTGTGCCGACCCCGATCACGGTAAAGAGACCCCTGAAGAGTTGCCGGAGGGCTTGCAAGCGTGCGTCGATAGCATTGTTGTGCCCGCTTATATTATCGACAGGGCCTGGAATGTGTTGGCTCGCAATGTGCCGCTTGAACGGCTCTTTGGTGGTTGGCCTGGCGGCGAGGCCTCTCCCAATCTGTTGCGCTACATCTTTCTTGACCCGGCAGCGCTCGATTTGGTCGTTGATTGGGAAACGCGGGCGCGACGGGTTGTGGCCGAGTTTCGGGCTGACACCGTGGCGCATACAGAAGCGCCGCAGATTAGCCGCCTGATAGACGCCTTGCTAGAGGCAAGCCCAACGTTTGCACACTGGTGGACGCGGCAAACCGTGGTGGAGCGCGAGGGCGGGCGGCGCGGCTTTCATCATCCTGACCTGGGCAAGGTGTTTTATCGCCAGGTGACGTTCAATTTGGCGGTCCGCCCCGATTGCAAACTGGTAATGCTGTTGGAAGACGAGCCCACGCCAGGCGGCCGGTAAAGCGCTTACCGTTATTTCTTGCCGCTTATGGTCTTTTCTTCTGGTGAAGCTGTTCTGCGGCATTGGCGGGCAGACGTATAAACGAAAAGAACGACAGCGCAGTCATTGCGCCGATGGCCGCAAATGCCCAGGCCACGTCGTCTTGTGCTAGCGTTGTGGCGCCTCGGGCGTTCATGCTGACATTCATGATCAGCGCGGCACAACCCACCCCCAGGCTGATCCCTAACTGTTGAGCCATGGCCGCAAATGTGCTGGCTTTGCTCATTTGTGCCGACGTAAGCTGTGCGTAGGTGAGAGTGTTCACCGCCGTAAATTGCAGCGACCTAAATACGCCACCCACGGCCAGAATGGTCACCATGATCCAAAAAGGCGTTGTGGCCTCGAATAGAGCGCATGCCGCGGTGAAGGCGCCGGAAATCAACGCGTTGATGGTCAGCACGTTTTTGTACCCAAAAGTTTCTATGACGCGCGTTGCGATGAACTTCATGAGCAAGGCGCCGGCGGCCCCTGTAAATGAAATGAGACCGGCGGCAAAGGCCGACATGTCGAAGGCGACTTGCAGCAAAATAGCCAGCAAAAACGGGGTGGCACCCACCGTGAACCGGCACAGGTTTCCACCCAGTACCGAAATGGCGAACGACGGGATACGCAGCAGGCTAAGGTCAAGGATAGGATGCGGGTGATGGCGGGCATGCCACACGTAAAACAAGCCGCAGATCGTGCCCGTGGCGAGCAGCCCCAGGGTGTGCGTGCGCGTCGCGTCGGTGTTTCCGATGGATTCAAACCCCCATACCAGCGTGGCCAGTGCAATACCGCTAAGCGCAAAGCCTAACCAGTCCAGAGGGCGAGTGTGGGCTGGCAGGTCGGGGCGGATATATTTAAGAATGAGATAAATGCCCAGTGCGCCGACAGGGACATTGATCAGGAAGATCCAGTGCCACGAGGCATATGTGACCAGAAAGCCGCCTAACGGCGGCCCGATGATCGGGCCTAAAAGCGCGGGCATGGCCAAGAATGACATGGCCTTGAGCAGATCTTCTTTCGGCGTGCGTTGCAACATGATGATCCTGCCGACGGGTACCATCATGGCGCCGGCCAGCCCCTGAAACAACCGGGCGACGACCAATTGCGGCAGGCTTTGCGACAGGGCGCAGGCCACTGACGCCGCAGAAAACAGCAAGATGGCCACAATGAACACTTTGCGGGCGCCGAAGCGTTCGGCAGCCCATCCGCTGATGGGCACAAACACAGCCAGTGCCAGTAAGTAGCTGGTGATGGCCACGTTCATTTTGACCGGCGTGGTTTGAAGCGCTGCCGCCATGGCCGGAATGGCGGTGGCCACGACGGTGGCGTCGAGCATTTGCATGAACAAGGCGCACCCGACTATGAACGGGATCATGCGTATCGCCGTGCGTTCGCGATTTGATAGGTGCGGAGATGGTGTGCTGCTCATGGCTAGATTCTAACTTTACCCGGCTGAAGTAAACTTGCGGGTTGAAGGCAATTTTGCGTGTCTGTTATTTTAGCGAGCCCAGGTCATGGCCAAAAATTACGAATCTGAAATTACTCAGTTCATCAAGCAGTTCAAACAAACCCACCCCGATACCGAGCAGCGTCAGCGTGAGGGGCGCGCCCGCCTGTGGGACAAACATATCGACCCAGAGCTTCAAGAGCAGTTCAAGGCTGGGCGTGTGGTGCAGTCGGCTTACGTTTACCAGACCAAATAAGTCTGATGGCTGGTCCGGGCGCAACATCTCCCGATCTGTCTGCGCTGGTTGATCCTAGTGTCGACAGTACGCCCGACGTTGTCGACCACGTGGCGTTGGCGCGACTTTATGGCGAGCCATTGTTTGCGCTGCCGCAAGACCTTTATATTCCGCCTGACGCCCTCGAGGTGTTCCTCGAAACGTTTCAGGGGCCGCTCGATCTGCTGCTTTACCTGATTCGTAAGCAAAATTTTAATGTCCTCGACATCCCCATGGCCGAGGTGACGCAGCAGTATTTGTCTTACGTCGAGCAGATCCGTTCGCATAACCTCGAATTGGCAGGCGAGTACTTGCTAATGGCTGCGTTGCTGATCGAGATCAAGTCACGGATGTTGCTGCCGGTTAAAAAAACTGATACCGGTGAAGAGGTCGACGACCCACGTGCTGAGCTCGTGCGCCGTTTGCTTGAATACGAGCAAATGAAACTTGCCGCGCAAAAACTGAATGCGCTGCCGGTGTTGGGCCGTGATTTTCAGCGTGCGCGTGCTTTCATGGACATTCAGGTCGAGCGCATGCTGCCTGATGTTTCGCCTGAAGATCTGCGCCAGGCCTGGGCCGACATCATGAAACGCGCCAGCCTGAATGCGCATCATAAAATCACGCGCGAACAGTTGTCGGTGCGAGAACACATGACTAAAATTTTGCGCCGTTTGTCCGATGTTCGCTTCCTCGAGTTTACTCAGCTGTTTGACGAGGCGGTTCGTAGCGGGCAGGGCGTGCCGGTGATTGTCGTGCATTTTCTGGCCATGCTCGAGCTTGCACGAGAGTCACTGCTCGAAATTACGCAGGCCGAGCCCTATGCCCCAATTTACGTGCGTTTGGCGTATATTCGCGCAGTCGATTAATACGCCCGCATACGGAGACCTATTTGAAAGTCGTTCATACCATTGAAGAGTTGCGTGACCAGCTGCGCGGGCAGTTGCGCGTGTCGTTTGTGCCCACTATGGGCAATTTGCATCAGGGCCACCTGTCGCTCATGAAGCTGGCACGTCAGCATGGTGATCCTGTTGTCGCCAGTATTTTTGTCAATCGGCTTCAATTCGGACCCAACGAAGACTTCGATCGTTATCCGCGTACGCTTCAGGCCGACATCGAAAAGCTCGAGCGCGAACGCGACGTGTACGTGTTATTTGCGCCGCACGAAAAAGAGATGTACCCCGAGCCTCAGAGCTATCAAATTCTGCCTCCCCCCGATCTGGGCGGTATCCTCGAAGGCGAGTTCAGGCCCGGCTTTTTTACGGGCGTCAGTACTGTTGTCCTCAAGCTTTTTTCGTGTGTGCAGCCCCGTGTAGCCGTTTTTGGCAAAAAAGATTACCAGCAGCTTATGGTGGTTCGTCATATGTGCCGCCAGTTTCAGTTACCCGTAAAAATTCTGGCGCACGAGACAGTGCGTGATGCCGATGGCCTGGCATTGTCTTCACGCAATCGTTACCTGTCGCCGGAAGAGCGGGCCGAAGCGCCGCAGCTTTACGCTTGTCTGAGTGCCATTCAAGATCAGTTGCAGGCCGGCGCAACCGATTCGGCCGAGCTGACGCAGGCGGCTATAAGCCGGTTGACGACTCGAGGCTGGGACGTTGATTACCTCACACTGCGCCGTCAGCGTGATCTGGGCACCCCATCGGCTGAAGAAATCAAGGCGCGAGAGCCGTTAGTCGTGTTGTCAGCAGCCAAGTTGGGGGCAACGCGCCTGATCGACAATCTCGAGGTGTTTTAACCCGCTTGTTTGGTGTGTTTCCCGATGTCATTCGAGGCCCCGTTTTTCGGGGCCTCGGTTTTTACCCTGTCAGATCTGTCAGCAGACAACTGTTCTTTTACGTGGAACAATCGGCTGACATAACAACACAGGAGACATCCGGATATGGCATTTACCTACACCAAAGACCAGGCTATGGCTGTACTTACCCCGCGCGAACGCGATGTCATGCAATATGTCGTCAGGGGTACGGCCAATAAAGTGATTGCTTCAGAGCTGGGGGTGTCGCAACGCACCATAGAAGCCCACCGTGCACGTATTTTTCAGAAGCTGAAAGTACGCAACGCCGTTGAGCTGGCTGGGCAGGTCATGATGTCGTTGCACGAATCCCAGCCGCATTAGCCCCCAAGGGCGTGCGCCGCCCCTTAGGCCTGCATGCTCAGAACGTTCAGGGTCGGCAGTTCAGCTTGGGGCGGGCGTTCATTTCGGTGATGCCGTCAACTTCGGCCTGACGCGTCAGGTGGTAATCGAGTGTTGGGCGGTGGTCGTTGATGGCATCTATACGCAAGATGTTGTCGGTTTGAAAGGTAAGCCGTGCTTTGGTGGCTTTGGTGTCGGTTTCGAGTAAGACACGCCAAGGGGCGGTGCCTACAACAACCCAACAGCCTTGCTCGAAGGTAGTTACCGGGTTGGTTGTGCCCAGTTGCACGGTGCGTGCGCGCCACTCGCCGTCGGGGGCCATGGTTAGGGTAATGCGCGTAGCAGGGCAGTCTTGACCTTCGGGTAGGCAAGGTGTTGTGCCTAAAAAGGTTTTTGGCTCAAGCAAGGGGCGGATGCTGACCGCAGCAGCGCGCGGCGCGCTTTCGGTTGGCTGCGCGGTAGGTTTTTCGGCAGTGTCGCCAAAGCCTAGCTGCAGTTGCGACGGCGCTCGTTGGCCATTGCGCCCCTGGGCCTGCGACTGCGCATCAGACAGTGTCGACTCGGGTCCTGTTTCGTAGTAACCGGGGGATTGCTGCTTGGCGCAACCGGCAAGGGCAACGGCGCTAATGACGGCTAAAAGGCCGAAACGGAAAGTGGGCTTCTTCAGGGCGGGCATGCTGATGTTCCATCAAGAATTCGATTCAACGCTTATTCTACGCAACTATCTGCACGCCGGTAATCCCCTGGGCAGCGAGTTCGAAGGGTTAGCGCATCTTGCCGGCTTGCCGGGTGGGTTATGGCTGTCGTATGTGGCAGGCGGCCTGCTGGTGGGCCTTGTGGTGTACGGCGTAGGTTTGCGGTACACGCGCCGGGTTGTGCTGGCATTTGCGCTCGCCGACTCGGTCGAATTGTCTGTGCGATGGCGTTGGCCGTGCGCTGTACCCTGGGCGTTTTTCGGGGTGCTGGTCGGGCTTGGTCTGGCGGTCAGCCCGCGGGGCGCGTCTGATGGCCCGGCGGGTCTGCTTGTGTTTGTTCTTGTTTTGTTTGTACTGGGGGTGTTGGCACTTACCGACTGGTACACCGGCTTTTTGCCCGACGAACTGACGTTACCGTTGATGTGGGCGGGCTTGGTTTGGTCGTGGCTGGGCTATGGCGTTGGGGTTGTGCAGGCCTTGGGCGGAGCCATGGCGGGCTATGTCTTTTTGTTTTTAATCTTCTGGCTGTACCGTTGGCTCAGGGGGCGAGAAGGTATGGGCGGCGGCGACTTCAAGTTTGCTGCTGCACTGGGGGCCTGGGTTGGGTTAGCGGCTTTGCCCTGGGTGTTGTTGCTGGCTTGCTCGATGGGTGTGTTTACCGCGCTTGCCCTCAGCCGCCGGCCAGGGTTTACAGGCGTTTTCCCGTTCGGGCCTTGCCTGTCAGCTGCCGGGGCGGTTTTTTTATGGGTGGTCTCGCCCTAAAATGCGGTCTGTGACTTAAACAGGCCAATCAAATGCTTAAAATCGGACTCACCGGTGGAATCGGCTCGGGCAAAACTCGGGTGGCTGACTTGTTTCAGGCGTGGGGCGCTGCCGTGATCGATACCGATGTCATTGCCCACCAGCTTACCGCGCCTGGCGGCCAGGCTATCGAACCCATACGCGCAGCTTTTGGTAGCGGGGTGTTAACCCCCGATGCGGCGCTCGATCGTGCGGCAATGCGTGAGCTTGTGTTTCAGGATGCCGAGGCACGAGGTCGTCTGGAAGCGATTATTCACCCGTTGATAGCCCAAGTTACACAAGCGCAGGCCGAGGTGGCTTCGGGGTGTTATCTTGTCTTCGTTGTGCCGCTGCTGGTCGAGTCGAAGCGTTGGGTTAGTCGCGTAGACCGGGTTTGCGTGGTTGATTGCGACCCGGAAACCCAGATCGCTCGGGTTCAGGCGCGTAGCGGGCTGACGCCTGAGGCCATTAGGCGTATTATGTTGGCACAAGCCACCCGAGAGGCGCGTTTGGCCGTTGCCCACGATGTCGTCCTTAACGATGGCCAAACCACGCCGCAACAATTGCAGCACCGCGCACGGCAGTTGCACGAAAAGTGGTGTGTACTGGGTGCTCATTCATAGAATACACAAAGCAATAAGGTAGCTGGTCCAGTGATTTTGTACGAATATCCCTGTAACGAACGCGTTCGATCCTTGCTTAGGGTCGAGCATTTGTTCGGGCGTTTGTTTTTTTTCGCCAATCAGGAAGACGTCAACCATCATCAAGTGGCCATGAGCACCTTGTTCGACCTCCTCGAGGTTTGCGAACGCACCGACTTGCGTGGCTCGGTCTTGCAAGACCTTGAACGGCAGCGGGCGGCGTTGGGCGGTTTGCGCCAGCACCCCGGGGTCGATGTCGAAACTGTCGACAAAATGCTGGCCGACATCGAGCGTGCAAGTGCTGAACTTGCCGCGCAAGGGCGTATTGGCCAGGTTTTGCGCGACAACGAATGGTTGGCTAGCTTGCGTGGCCGTTTGACAGTGCCCGGCGGGTCTTCGCCTGCCGACATCCCCTCGTATTACGCCTGGCAAATTAAGCCGACTCAGGTCCGCATGAGCGACCTGCAGCAATGGGTCGATCCTTTCATGCCGCTTTACAACGGTCTGGCGCTTATTTTGCGTCTGTTGCGCGAATCAGGTAATCCGGTCGAGCTCGAGGCGCCGCAAGGGGCGTATCAAGAAATGCTGACAGGCAAAACGTTTCAGCTGCTGCGCGTTTGGGTTGACCCGGCTTTGGGTGTCTTCCCCGAAATGAGTGCAAACAAATACGTTATCTGGGTGCGTTTCTCAATGCAAGATAATGAGCTCAAGCCCATTTCTGTCACGCAACGCGTTCCCTTCCGACTGTCTCGTTGTAATTTCTAGTCGCCGCGTCGCCATCCGGCGCGTGAGTTTCCCCTAGCTTTTGTCACGTAATTGTTGCGTTCGATTTCAGAACGCGGCAGTCGGGTCGCGCGTTTTCGTTTTTATCGGCGAAAATTGCAAGCATTCTCACTCCAATAAAAATCGGGGACGGTGCATGTCCGAATCGCAAGCAAGAAATCGATATGGGTTACGCAAGGGGCTCCTGGCGCTGGTGGTACTGGGCGCATTGGGGCTTGGCTATTTTTTGTGGAGTGGTTCGGGTCAGCCTCCGGGCTCCGAAGGCGCAAACCAATCGCCGGGCCAGCCCGTCGGTTCGCGGCCCGCTCAGGCTGCCGGTGGGCGCCCGGGCGGGCCGCCGGGTATGGCGGCAATGGCGGTGCCTGTCAAGGTGGCCACTGTCGAGCAAGGGCCAATACAGAACATATTCACGGCTTTGGGTACGGTGACTGCGTTCAATACTGTGACGGTGCGCAGCCGGGTCGATGGCGAACTGCAAAAAATATTCTTCACCGATGGTCAGAAAGTAAAGGCCGGCGACCTGTTGGCGCAAATCGACCCACGTCCATATCAGGTACAGCTTGATCAGGCGCTTGGGCAGCAGGCTCAAAACCTGGCGCAGCTGAACAATGCCCGCCAAGACTTGAAGCGCTATGAGCAGCTGTTTCGGCAGAACTCGCTGGCGCGTCAGCAACTGGAAGCTCAGCAGGCGCTCGTTCAGCAGTACTTGGGCGCTCAAAAAACCGATCAGGCTAATGTCGATAGCGCGCGCTTGCAGCTTGACTTCACGCAAATTACGGCCCCGATCAGTGGCCGGTTGGGCCTGCGAGTAATTGATCAGGGTAATCTCATTTCGGCCGGCAGCACCGAGGGTTTGGTGGTTATCACCCAAACCCAGCCCATTTCGGTGGTGTTTTCGTTGCCCCAGGCTCAGTTGCCTGCGGTGCTCGAACGTTTCAATCAAGGTCAGCCT
The DNA here is from genome assembly GCF_003788685.1 of Pusillimonas sp. NJUB218. Lineage (NCBI taxonomy): Bacteria > Pseudomonadati > Pseudomonadota > Betaproteobacteria > Burkholderiales > Alcaligenaceae > Pusillimonas > Pusillimonas sp. NJUB218. The sequence goes on along the minus strand of NZ_NQMK01000007.1, from coordinate 138,423 downwards.
TTGGTGGTCGATTTGTTTGATAGCGCGGAACGTCGCCTGTTGGCCACGGGCGAATTGTCTTCAATAGATAACCAGATTGATATCGCAACCGGCACGGTAAGGCTTAAAGCAACATTCGAAAATCAGGACGAAACGCTGTTTCCGAACCAGTTTGTCAATGTGCGTTTGCGTGTGAGTACACAGCCGGACGCCGTTATTGTTCCGACCCAGGCGGTGCAGCAAGGGTCAGCCGGCGCATTTGTGTATTTGGTGGCCGACGACAATACCGTAACGGTACAGCCCATTGTGACGGGCACGATAGAGGGGCGACGGGTTGCCGTGGTTGAAGGGGTGACGGCCGGCCAGCGGGTGGTTACCGATGGCGTTGACCGTTTGCGAAACGGGACGCGTGTTCAAGTTATTGAACCCTGAGGGCTGCCGTGAACCTGTCACGCCAATTTATTTTGCGCCCGGTGGCCACAACACTGGCCATGGTTGCCTTGTTGATTGCCGGTATCCTGGCCTACCGCATGTTGCCGGTTTCGGCCTTGCCAGAGGTTGATTACCCGACCATTCAAGTGTCAACCTTGTATCCGGGGGCCAGCCCCGACGTCATGACTGCGTTGGTCACGTCGCCGCTCGAGCGGCAGTTCGGACAGATGTCGGGGCTAACCCAAATGTCCTCGACGAGTTCCGGCGGGGCATCGCAAATTACGTTGCAGTTTGGCCTTGATGTGCCGCTGGATGTTGCCGAACAAGAGGTGCAGGCGGCCATTAATGCGGCGTCAAATTTGCTGCCTAACGATCTGCCCGCACCGCCGGTATACAACAAGGTGAATCCGGCAGACACGGCCGTGATTAGTCTGGCCATTACTTCGCCCACGCTGCCCTTGTACCAGGTGCGCGACCTGATCGATTTGCGTGTTGCCCAAAAATTATCGCAAATTTCGGGGGTAGGGCTGGTTAGTATTGCGGGCGGGCAACGGCCGGCGGTACGGGTGCAGGTCGACCCGCAGGCCTTGTCGTCGCATAGTCTGACCTTGTCATCGGTGCGTAGTGCCATTGTGTCGGCCAACGTGAATCAGCCCAAGGGCAATCTTGATGGCCCCGAGCGTTCGACAACCATTAATGCAAACGATCAGTTGCGGTCTCCGGAAGATTATGAGGCCCTTATTCTGGCGTATGAAAACCAGGGGGCATTGCGACTGGGTGATGTGGCGCAAGTGGTGCGTGATGCCGAGAATATCCGACAGGCGGCCTGGGTAGGCACAACACCGGCCATTTTGCTCAATATCCAGCGTCAGCCCGGCGCTAACGTGATTCAGGTCGTAGATCGGGTCAAGGCGTTATTGCCCGAATTGCGCCAGGGGTTGCCGGCAGGTGTAGATGTTGCCGTGGCTTCAGACCGTACCCAGACCATTCGCGAAGCAGTGCGCCATGTGCAGACCGAGATGGTGCTGGCGATCACGCTGGTGGTGTTGGTGACATTCGTCTTTTTGCGCACCTGGACGGCCACTTTTATACCCAGCGTCGTGGTGCCGCTGTCGTTGGTAGGTACGTTTGCCATCATGTACTTGGTGGGCTTCAGTATTAATAATCTGACCCTGATGGCCCTGACCATTGCCACCGGGTTTGTGGTCGACGATGCCATTGTCATGATCGAGAACATCGCGCGTCATCTTGAAGAAGGTTTGTCGCCGCTTCAAGCGGCTCTGAAGGGGGCGGCGCAGATCGGATTTACGCTGGTGTCGTTGACGCTGTCGTTGGTGGCCGTCTTGATTCCGCTGCTGTTCATGAGTGATGTCATCGGTCGCCTGTTCAGTGAGTTTGCCATTACGTTGGCGGTGGCTATTTTGCTGTCGCTGGTCATTTCGCTAACCCTCACGCCCATGATGTGTGCACGCCTGTTGCGCGCCGAGTCTGAAGCCGATTTGGGGCCATTGCAGCAGCGTCTTGGGCGATGGATCGACGGCCTGATAAGGGGTTATGACCGCGGACTGGTTTGGGTGTTATCGCATCAGCGCACCACGCTGTGGGTCGCGCTGGGTACTTTGCTAGTCACAGTCTTGTTGTATGTGTGGGTGCCCAAGGGGTTTTTCCCGCAACAAGATACGGGTTTGATTCAAGCGATCAGTCAGGGTGAGCAATCTATTTCTTTTGGCGGGATGTCGCGTCTTCAGCAAGAGGCCGCGCGAATTATTGTCGAAGACCCGGATGTGGAGCAGGTGACTTCGTTTATTGGCGTAGACGGTACCAACGTGACGCTTAACACTGGCCGCATGCAGATTGCCCTGCGCCCCTTGGCCGAGCGCAGCGACAATGCTCAGGCCATTATTCAGCGTTTACAAGAGCAATTGAAAGCGGTGTCGGGGCTTGAGGTGTTTATGCAGCCGGTTCAAGACCTGACCATCGACGATCGTGTCAGTCGTACCCAGTATCAGCTGTCATTGTCAGACCCCGAGCCCTCGGTGCTTTACGATTGGGTGCCAAAGTTTGTGGACGCTTTGGCTGAACAGCCCGAACTGGCAGATGTTACCGACGACTTGCAAACCCGTGGCTTGCAGACCACGCTAACTGTCGATCGCGATGCGGCCGCACGTGTCGGTGTTACGTTATCGGCCATCAGCGAGGCGCTCTACGACGCGTTCGGGCAGCGTCAGATTTCGACGATTTTTACGCAGTCCGCCCAGTATCGCGTTGTGTTGGAAGTGGCCCCCCAGTATCGTCAGGATCCTTCTGCCCTTGATCATATCTATGTGCAGACCACGTCCGGGGGCACGGTGCCGCTAACGGGGCTGGTCAAGGTCAGCCAGGTCGACAGCCTGCTTTCGGTGGGTCGTCTTGACCAGTTTCCGGCGGTGACGGTGTCGTTCAATTTGCCCGAGGGTGTGGCGCTGTCGGATGCAGTTGCCGCGATCGAGCGTACCTATCAGAGTATCGGCGTGCCTGCGTCGACCGAATTGCGCTTTCAGGGCGCTGCGCGTGCTTTCGAGGCGTCGTTGAGCAGCACGCTTTGGTTGATGCTGGCCGCGGTGGTCGCCATGTACATCGTGCTGGGCATCTTGTATGAAAGCTATATTCATCCCATCACTATTTTGTCGACCTTGCCGTCGGCTACGGTTGGGGCGCTGCTGGCGTTATTGTTGACCGGCAAGGCGCTCGACATGATCGGGGTGATCGGCATCATTTTGTTGATTGGCATTGTCAAAAAGAACGCCATCATGATGATCGACTTTGCGCTCGAGGCCGAGCGAGGGCGAGGCCTTTCACCCGTCGAGGCCATCCGTGAGGCGGCTCTGTTGCGTTTTCGTCCGATTCTCATGACGACGCTGGCGGCATTATTCAGTGCAATTCCCCTGATGTTGGCGACGGGTGCGGGTTCCGAGCTGCGGCAGCCATTGGGGCTGGTTATGGTGGGCGGCTTGATTTGCAGCCAGTTGCTCACGCTCTTTACGACGCCGGTCATTTACTTGATGTTTGACCGCCTGGCACGACGTTGGCGTGGTGCCGCACAAAACGCGGCAACCGGAGATTCCGCATGAGGTGGCTGGCGGCCTTTATTGTCCGCCCTGTGGGCACAACGCTGGTTTGTCTGGCGATGGTGCTGGCCGGCGCTTTGGCACTGCGGGTGCTGCCGGTGGCGCCATTGCCTCAGGTCGATTACCCCATGATTTCCGTCACCGCTCGTATGGCGGGAGCCAGCCCCGAGACCATGGCGTCTAGTGTCGCCATGCCGCTCGAGCAGGCCTTGGGCTCGATTGCCGGCGTGACTGAAATGACCTCGCGCAGCACCGAAGGCTCGACGCGAATTTCACTGGTCTTTGATCTGAATCGCGATATCAACAGCGCGGCGCGTGATGTACAAGCAGCCATCAATGCGGCGCGTGGCTCGTTGCCCTCGGGCCTGCGCGATAACCCGACCTATAACAAGGTCAACCCCGCGTCGTCGCCCATTATGGTTCTGGCGCTTACGTCAGACACCTATACGCAGGGACAGCTTTACGATCTGGCTTCAACGGTGCTGGCCCAAAAATTGGCGCAGGTGCCGGGCGTGGGGGAGGTCAGCGTAGGCGGCAGTTCGTTGCCTGCCGTCAAAATCAGTTTGAACCCACAGGCTTTGGTGGCGGCTGGCGTAGCTCTTGACGAGGTGCGCAGTGCCCTGGCCAATGCCAATGTCGTACGCCCGAACGGGGTGATTGAAAACGATGATTACCACTGGCAGATCGGTACGGGCCCGCAAATGGATCGCGCCGAGCAGTACAGGCCGCTGATTGTGGCCTGGCGTGATGGTGCGCCGATTCGGCTTCAGGATGTGGCTACGGTTGAAGATGGTGTGGAAGAAATTTTCAACGTTGGGTTTTACAACGATAGCAAAGCTGTGTTGTTGATTATTCGCCGGCAACCCGACGCCAACATTATTGAGACGGTAGATGCAATTCATGATTTGATGCCGGCGTTTCAAAGCATGGTGCCGGCTCAGGTCAATGTGACGGTGGCCCAGGACCGTACCCCCAGCATTCGTGCGTCGCTGGCCGAAGCGCGTCTGACGCTCATTATCGCCATCGTATTGGTGGTGTGGGTGGTATTGCTGTTTTTGCGTAATGCACGGGCAGCGCTTATTCCCAGTATTGTGGTGCCGGCGTCGTTGGTGACCACCTTTACCCTGATGTGGGCGTTTGGCTTTACGTTGAACACCATGTCGCTGATGGCACTGATCGTAGCGACCGGTTTTGTGGTCGATGATGCCATTGTGGTGCTTGAAAATATTATGCGGTATATCGAGCGGGGTTACAGCCCGGTGCGTGCCGCGATACGTGGCGTGCAAGAGGTCGGATTCACGGTAGTCGCGATGAGCCTGTCTCTGGTAGCGGTGTTCATCCCTATCTTGCTGATGTCGGGCGTAGTGGGTCGTTTGTTCCGAGAATTTGCCATTACCTTGTCGGCGGCCATTCTGGTGTCATTGCTGTTGTCGCTGATTCTCACGCCCATGATGTGCGCGCGTTTGCTTAAGCCGGCGGCACCCGGGTCAAAGCCCGCCGATGGGCCTGGCCGGCGATTTTTGGACTGTGTCGGCGCCGTTTCAGGTCGCTGGTATCGCCGATCGCTCGACTGGGCGCTGGCCCACAGTCGATTGATGTTGCTGGTGCTTGTGGCTACGGTGGGCCTTAACGTCTATTTGTACACCGTGGTACCCAAAGGTTTCTTCCCGCAGCAAGATACCGGCCAACTGTTGGGGTTTTTCCGAACCGACCAGGGTACGTCATTTCAGTCGTTGCTTCCCAAGCTCGAAAAATTTCGCAACGAGCTTTTAAAAGATCCCGCGGTTGACAGCGTGACCGGGTTTGCTGGCGGTCGTGGTGGCAGTAACTCCAGCTTCTTGCTTATTCAACTCAAGCCAGTCGACCAGCGCAATGTGAGTGCAAACGACGTCGTCAACCGACTTCGGGGGCGTTTCATGCGAGAACCCGGGGCGCGGCTTTTTCTGGTGCCGCAACAAGATATCCGCGTTGGGGGGCGCCAGGGGCTCTCGTCCTACGAGTACTCGTTGATGGGTAGTGACCTTGATCTGCTGAAAACCTGGTTGCCGCAGGTGCAGCGTGCGCTGGCCGGCTTACCCGAGTTGGTCGACGTTGACAGCGATATTGAAGACAAGGGCCGTCGGGTTGAGTTAGTGATTGATCGCGATGCGGCTACCCGTTTGGGCGTGGATATGGCGTTGATTGCCAGTACGTTGAACAATTCATTCAGCCAGCGTCAGGTGTCAGTGATTTACGAACCGCTTAACCAGTACCGCGTCGTCATGGCGGTTGATCCCAGATACGCAGAAGATGCAGAGTCGTTGAAACGAGTTCAGGTGGTTACCGCCGACGGAAATCGAATTCCGTTATCGGCCTTTACAACCTTCAAGATCGGCACGGCCCCGCTTAGCGTGCGCCATGCCGGATTGTTTGCCGAAGAGTCGGTGTCGTTCAGTCTGGCACCCGGCGTGTCGCTTGATCAGGCCACTCAGGCGATTGAAGCGGCGGTTGCGCGCATAGGCTTGCCTACCCAGGAAATTCAAGCGTCGTTTCAGGGTAATGCCCAAGCCTTGCAGGAATCGCTTGCCCAGCAACCCTGGCTGATTCTGGCTGCGCTTGTCACCATGTACATTGTGTTGGGCATGCTTTACGAGAGCTACATTCACCCGTTGACGATCCTGTCTACTTTGCCCTCTGCCGGCATCGGTGCCTTACTGGCGTTGATGATGGTGGGCATGGAGTTTTCGCTGATTGCGCTGATCGGCGTTTTTCTCCTGATCGGCATCGTCAAGAAGAATGCCATCATGATGGTCGATTTTGCGCTGCACGCCGAGCGCGAGCAAGGTTTGTCGCCGCGTGAAGCTATCTATCAGGCATGTTTGATCCGGTTTCGGCCAATCATGATGACGACGTTATCGGCGTTGTTTGGGGCGGTACCGCTTGTGTTTGCGACCGGGGCAGGTGTAGAGCTGCGCCAACCCCTGGGTATCACTATTGTGGGTGGCCTGATCCTGAGCCAGATTTTGACCTTGTATACAACGCCTGTTGTGTACTTATATCTTGACCGGCTGCGCTGGTGGTCGCTGAATCGCCGCGCTTTGCGGCAAAATAATCAAGGGTAGTGCCGTATGACAAGAGCGGAACGTTGTCTTCGAAGTTTGGGGTTGGCGCTGTCTGCGTTGACGTTGGCGGGTTGTGCGGTGGGCCCCGATTACCAACGGCCTGCTGTCGATGTTGGTGTCCAGTATCGTGCGGTGGAGGGCTGGACGCCCGTCCGGCCAGCCGACGAGGCGTTGCGGGCCGACTGGTGGCGGCTATTCAACGATCCGGTGCTCGATCAACTGATGCAGGACGTCTTGGTGTCTAACCAGACTATTGCGCAGGTTGAGGCTCAATATCGGCAGGCTCAGGCGTTGCTGCGTGCCAGCGGCGCCTTGTTCTTTCCGGTGCTGGGTGTCGACGCCGGCGTGACGCGGTCGCGTACCGGGCAGGCCGATGCCACACGACAATACAACCTGGGCGGAAGTGTGACCTGGGAGGCCGACTTGTGGGGGCGTATTCGCCGCACGGTCGAAGCAGATCGCGCGCAGGTTCAGGCGTCATCGGCCGAGCTGGCTGGGACACGTCTGAGCGTGCAGTCGACGCTGGCTCAAACGTACTTTCGGGTTCGCGCCTACGATGCCGAGCGCCGCTTGCTGGATCAGACCATTACCGCGTACGAGCGATCGTTGCAAATGACGCGCAATCGCTACGATGCAGGCGTTGCGTCCCAGCTCGATGTGTCGTCCGCGCAGGTGCAACTGGAAAACGCCCTGACGCAACGCTTGGCGCTTGATCGCCAGCGCGCTCAGTTAGAGCACGCCTTGGCGGTGCTGCTGGGCAAAGCGCCGTCTGCGTTTCAGTTGGCAGAGGCGCGAGTGCTGGTCGATGTGCCGAGCGTGCCTGCGGGCTTGCCTTCGCAATTGCTCGAGCGCCGTCCCGACGTGGCTGCGGCGGAGCGGCGTGTGGCTGCAGCCAACGCCGAGATCGGGGTCGCTCAGTCGGCCTGGTTCCCCGATTTGACCCTGTCTGCCCAAGGTGGTTTCAGAAGCGGGCAGTGGGCGCAGTGGCTGACGGCACCGTTCAGCTTCTGGTCGGTGGGGCCGGCCTTGGCCATGACGTTGTTCGACGGTGGCACGCGCAGTGCCCGGGTCGATCAGGCACGTGCCCAGTACGACGCGGACGTGGCTGCATATCGTCAAACCGTATTGACCGCCTTGCAGGAGGTTGAGGATTATCTGGTGGCCATTTCGGGATTAGGGCGCGAGCAGGTGTCGCAAGGCCGTGCGTTAGCCGCTGCGCGAGAGTCTTTGCGCCTGACGCGAAACCAGTATGAGGCGGGCCTGATCGATTATTTGAGCGTAGTGCAGGTGGAAACCTCGGCGCTTAGCGCCGAGCGTGAGGCAATTTCTTTGGGGGCTGATCGCCTGATTGCCAGTGTGCAACTGATGGCTGCATTGGGAGGGGGCTGGCAGGTCGATACGCCTCAAGACACAGCGATCGAAGTTATCACCCCCGAGACGGCGGCGCGGTAAAAGGGCAGCGTACAGGTCCGAGCCTGAAATCGGGGGCGAAGGCTTTATTGGCCTGGTGTTAAGTGGTCAGCAAACCCTGAATGGCCGCAATGCCGTGGGCGCCGTGCTGTTGAGCCGTGAGCAGTGTTTCCGGCGATTGCCCCCCAATCGCATAAACGGGTACGCCGGCTGTTTGCGCGATGGTTTCGAATGCCTCCCAGCCCAACGCGGGCTGCCCGGGGTGCGAGGTGGTGGGTAACACATGGCCCAGCACGGCAAAGTCGGCGCCAATCGGTTGCGCACGGGCAAGCTCTTCTGTGCTGTGCGCCGACACGCCAACCCATTTTTCGGCAGGTAATGTCCGGGTAAATGTTTTTGCGTCAGCGCTGCGCACCTGCACGCCGTCGGCGTCGGCCCACCAGTCGGCGGGGTGCGCGCTGTTAACCAGGCAGGGCACGTTGTAGCGGCGGCATACTCCCAACACGGCGCGGAACGCGGCCTCCAGCGATGAGGCCAGGGCGGATTTTGCTGCCCACTCGGGTTCACGAAACTGCACCATACCCACGCCTGTCTTCAGGCTGCGCTCAAGCCTTTCCAGAAAGCCGTCGAGGTTCTCGGGGTTGCCGATGGACGTTAGCAGATACTGTTGCGGCAACCGCAGCCAGCGCAAGGGTGGTTCGGTGGCTGGCAATAGCGGTCCCACATCGATATGGCCTTGCGGGTCGACCCAGGCCAGTTGCTGGCCTTCGATGCCTTGGGGCGAGCCCTCCCAGCCAGTGACTTTGCAAAAGGCCAGTCGAACAATATTTTTAGGGTATTCGTGGATGTAGGTGACCCAGGGTGTGGCCTGGGTGACTTCAATATCCAGTTCTTCTTTCAGTTCGCGTGCGAGCGCCTGTAGCACCGTCTCGCCGGGCTCGATCTTGCCGCCAGGCAGCTCCCACCACCCCGACCAAGGCTTGCCTTCGGGGCGTTGGCCCAGCAATAAAGCACCATCGGGCTTCAGGATTAGCCCCGCGGCGACATCGACAAACGGCTTAGACATGTCGCGCCGCCCAGTCTTGCGCAAATTGGCGTGCCACGCGACCCGAGCGTGACCCGCGGCCCAGCGCCCATTGCAGCGCTTCGGTGCGTGAGGCTTCGATGTCGGCTTGTGGGCAACCCAGTTCTTTCAGCCAGTAGTAAACAATGTCCAGATAATCGTCTTGGCGGAATGGCCGGAACGAGACCCAGATGCCGAATCGCTCAGACAAAGAGATCTTTTCCTCGACGGTTTCGCCGGGGTGAACTTCGCCGTCGGGCTGATGCTTGGCCGTCAGGTTTTCGCTCATGTACTCGGGCATCAGGTGACGGCGATTGGACGTGGCGTAAATGAGGACGTTGTCTCCGGACGCGCTGATCGACCCGTCGAGTACCGATTTGAGTGCTTTGTAGCCACCCTCACCTTCTTCAAACGACAAGTCGTCGCAGAAGATAATGAATTTTTCGGGTCGTGCGCTGACCAGATCGACGATGTCGCCCAGATCGCCCAAGTGCGCCTTGTCTACTTCAATGAGCCGTAGCCCCTGTTCGCTATAGGCGGCCAGCATGGCTTTGACCAAAGAGCTTTTGCCCGTGCCGCGCGCACCCGTCATCAGCACATTGTTTGCCGGCTTGCCCTGCAGGAAATGCTGGGTGTTGCGTTCGATAATGGCTTTTTGTTCTTCGATGTGTTGTAGGTCTTCGGGCTGGATGTGCGAGACATGCTTGATGGCTTCGAGCCAGCCTTGTGCGCCTTGGCGTCGCCAGCGGTAGGCGCGGGCGTCCCAGTTGATGGCGGGCGGGGCGGGGGGCAGCCAGGCTTCAAGCTGGGCCAGTACCCGCTCGGCCCGGGTGATCAGCGTGGTCAAATCTACAGCACTCACAGTTTTTCTCCGGAAATCGTTGGCGAACCATGGCGCATTATCGCCAATTTTTTGCGGGCTCATGCGGGTCGGTCCGTGCAGAACGTATAATCAGGGGCTGGCCTTTGCCCCCAAGATTCTGCTGAACACGAGTCCACCTTGAATATCGCTGAACTGTTTACGCCCATTGCCAACGACATGAAATCGGTCGACGCGGTCATCCGCGAGCGGCTTAATTCCGAGGTGGTGCTTATCCGCACGGTGGGCGATTACATCATCCAAGCCGGCGGCAAGCGTATGCGCCCCGCCATGTTGCTTATGGTTGCCCGGGCGCTGGGCTACAACGGCACCTTGCACCATTTGCTTGCTGCGGTGGTCGAGTTCATTCATACCTCTACGTTGTTGCACGACGATGTCGTCGATGAGTCAGACATGCGGCGCGGCCGCAGTACGGCCAATGCCGTGTTTGGCAATGCCGCCAGCGTGCTGGTGGGCGACTATCTTTATTCGCGCTCTTTCGAAATGATGGTCGAAGCCGATTCCATGCGCGTCATGCAGGTGTTTTCGCAGGCCACCACCATCATTGCCGAAGGCGAGGTGCTGCAATTGCTCAACGTGCACGACCCCGACGTCTCCTTCGATCGCTATTTGCAGGTGGTGCAGTACAAAACGGCCAAGCTGTTCGAAGCCTCCACTCAGGTGGGTGCCATCGTAGCTGGGGCCTCGGCCACCCAAGAGGCCGCCGCTGCCGCGTACGGTCGACATATCGGGACGGCGTTTCAACTGATTGACGACGTGCTCGATTACGAGGGCGATGCGCAGGCCTTGGGTAAAAACGTGGGCGACGACTTGCGCGAGGGCAAGCCTACGCTGCCCCTGATCCGTGCCATGGAGGTCGGCACGGCGGCGCAGCGTGAATTGATTCGCGAAGCTATTCGGACCGGAGACGCCGATTTCGAAGCTGTAGCGCGCGCTATTCACGATACCGATGCGCTTGAGTACACGCGTCAGGTGGCCATTGCCGAAGCCGAAAAGGCCCGTGAGCAATTGCAGGCATTCCCGGCGTCCGAGGCCACAGAATCTTTGCTACAATTTTGCGGTTTTGCGGTTAATCGCGACCGCTAATCAATGCCGTGTCCAAGTCGGGGCGTAGCTCAGCCTGGTAGAGTACTACGTTCGGGACGTAGGAGTCGGAGGTTCGAATCCTCTCGCCCCGACCATTATTGGCACGCCCCAAAAGCCAGCACCTGAAGCGCACGACAAGATCGTGCGCTTTTGTTTTTTGCTTTACGCGCCCGGCCATCTTTCTTATGTGGCCAGATCGACGCCATGTGCCCGCCGCTACAATCAAAGAAACACATCAATAATCCGGTGGAGACAACCATGGAAATGCGGCAGATCCGGTATTTTCAGTGCGTGGCCCAAGAGCTTAGCTTTACCAAGGCGTCGCAGCGGCTGCACATTGCCCAGCCGCCGCTCAGCCGTCAGATCCGTCAGCTTGAAGAAGAGTTGGGCGTTCAGTTGTTCGAGCGCCTTGGGCGCTCTATACGTCTGACTGACGCCGGCAAGTTCTTCTTCGACAAAACCATGCAGTTGTCCGCGCGTCTTGATGGCGTTGTGGTGGCCACGCGTCGCATCGCGGAATCGGGCAAAAAATGGTTTGGCATCGGGTTTGTGCCGTCGATTATGTATGGCTTCGGTCCAACCTTGTTTCGCAAAATGCGTGCCTCGGGCGTACAGGCCGAGATCGGTTTGAGCGAAATGACGACGGTTGAGCAGTTAAAGGCGCTGCGTGCCGGGCAGATTGACATCGGCTTTGGCCGTATTGCCCTGGATGCCCCGGATATTGACGGTCTGACTTTGCTTCAAGAGCCCTTGGTGCTGGCCGTGCCTGCGCAACATGCGCTGGCCGGGCGCCGGGATGCGTCGCTGGATGATATTGCAGACTTGTCTTACGTGTTGTATCCGGCCAAGCCGCGCCCTAGTTATGCCGACCATGTCATTGGTTTGTTCGAGCAGCGCGACCACCGTGTGTCTGTCGCTTTTGAAGCCAATGAAATGCAAACGGCGATTGGCCTGGTCGCGGCGGGATTGGGGGTTACCTTGGTGCCCAGCACAGTGATGCGCATGCAACGAGATGATGTGGTCTTCATTCCACTGAACGAGCCTGAATTTACCTCACCGATAGTGATGAGCTGGCTGAAAGATAGTGCGTCTCCCATCTTGCGCGAGGTAGTTGCGTTGGCAAAACAAACCGCCAAAGAAGCGCCCTAATTGCAAAGAACAGGCGGTATGGTCTTTGTTTTGTAATACCTTTAGGGTATAGGTTGGGCCTAAAAAGATATTGGACGACGTTAATACCAGCACTCTAAACTGCGACACGCATTTAGAGTCAGACAGGTATTCAATGACGCCAATTATCATAGATATCAAATGCTTGATTGTTGATATCCCTACTATCCGCCCGCACAAGATGTCGGTTGCGAGCATGGGTTCGCAGTCGATGGTTATCGTGCGGATAATGTCTTCAGATGATGTTGAAGGTATTGGTGAGGCCACAACCATTGCGGGCCTGAACTATGGGGGCGAAAGCCCCGAAAGCATTAAGACCAATATCGAAACCTATTTTCGACCGTTGCTTATTGGCCAGCCTGCCAATCAGATTGCGGCACTGCGGCGCTTGATTGCCAAGAACATCAAAGACAATCATTTTGCACGCTCGGCCATCGAGACGGCTTTGTACGATGCGCGTGCCAAGCGTCTGGGCGTGTCGGTTGCCGATTTATTCGGCGGCCGTATTCACGATGCTATTTCTGTCGCCTGGACACTGGCCAGCGGTGAGACGGCGGTTGATGTGGCCGAAGCTCAAAAGATGCTTGACCTGCGACGCCACAATATTTTCAAGCTGAAAATCGGTCGCCGCGAACCCAAAGAAGACCTGAGTTATATCGAAAGCATCCGCAAGGCCGTGGGTGACGACATCAGTCTTCGTGTTGATCTGAATCAGGGTTGGAGTGAAACCCAGGCGGTGCGCTATTTGCAGCCGCTGGCAGATCTTGGTGTTGAACTCGTGGAGCAGCCGATTCACTTCAAGAATCTGGACGGTATGGCTCGCCTCACGGCTTTAGGTCGGGTGCCGATCATGGCCGACGAGTCGTTACGCGGGCCGCAGGACGGTTTTGTGCTGGCGGGCAAGCACTGCGCCAATGTGTTCGCCATAAAGATTGAGCAGGCTGGTGGGCTTCAGCCGGCGCGCGACCTGATGGCCATTGCCGAGGCCGCCGATATTTCGCTTTACGGCGGCACCATGCTCGAAGGCTCCGTGTCGACGATTGCCGCCGCTCATTTGTTCTCGACCATGCCTCGCCTTGAGTGGGGAACCGAAATGTTCGGCCCTTTGTTGTTGACCGATGACATTTTGACCGAACCGCTTGATTACAGCGATTTCACGCTTAAGTTGCCGGCAGGCCCGGGGCTGGGCGTGACGCTGGACGACGACAAGCTGGCGTTTTACGCCCGCAAGCCCTAACACTAAACAAGGTAAACAGACATGCTCTTTAAAGTAGATATGCAGGTCAATATCCCCCTGGATGCTGACCCCGCGCTCATCGACGATATCAAGCGCGAAGAAAAGGCCTACTCGCAGGCTTTGCAGCAGGCTGGTAAGTGGCGTCATATCTGGCGTGTGGCCGGTCAGTACGCGAACGTCAGTATTTTTGATGTTGAAAACGCCCAGGAACTTCACGATGTTCTGTTGGGTTTGCCGCTATACAAGTTCATGGAAATCAAAGTCGAGGCGTTGTGCCGCCATCCGTCGTCCATACGCGACGATGACCGATAAATTCAAGAAGTCTATCTGGAGATAAAGATGAGTAAACAAGCTGTTGAAGCACTGATCAAACAAATTGAAGCCACTGAAGGGGCCGTGGCGGACGAGCGCGTTAAAGCCATTGTGAACCGTATTGTTCACGACCTGTTCAATACCATCGACGAGTTCGACGTGACGCCCAGCGAGTTCTGGACGGCGCTTAATTTTCTGGGGGCAGGGGCGCAAGAGTTTGGCCTGATCGCTGCCGGCCTGGGCTTTGAACGCTTGCTGGATATCCGGATGGACGAGGCAGAAGCCGCTGCAGGCTTGTCACCCAATGCTACCCCGCGCACGATCGAAGGCCCGTTGTACGTGGCCGGAGCGCCTGAGTCTAAAGGCTTTGCCCGCATGTGCGGCGACGACGAGGTGGGTGAGCCCCTGGTCATGCATGGACAGGTGTTCTCGGAAGACGGCGTGACACCGCTGGCCAACGCACTGGTCGAGGTATGGCACGCCAACCATTTGGGCAATTACTCTTATTTTGACCCATCGCAGCCCGCATTCAATTTGCGTCGTAGCATCCGTACTGATGAAAACGGCCGTTACTGTTTCCAGAGCGTGTTGCCCATTGGCTATAGCGTGCCGCCCAACGGGGCAACCGACAAAATTCTGAAGGCTGTCGGTCGTCACGGGAATCGTCCGGCACACATCCATTTCTTTGTGACGGCCGATGGCCACCGCAAGCTGACCACACAAATCAATATTGAAGGCGACCCCTACCTGTGGGACGACTTCGCCTTTGCTACCCGTGAAGGTCTGGTCCCGCCCGTTGTGATGGTCAATGACCCAGCCGAGGGCAGCAAATACGGTCTGGAAGGGGAGTTTGCGCGCATTGAATTCAATTTTGCGTTGCATAAATCGGCAGACAGCCTGTTCAGCACCGAGGTGACGCGCGCTCGCGCCGCGGCCTGATTTACCGCCGCTTAGCTGTTGACGCCGGGATGGCGGGTATCTTGATGATGTCCGTCATCCCGGCAATTTTCATTGTCGAGTTCGATTTCGATGGTGGTGTGGGCCAACCGGAATTGCGCAAGTGCGGCGTGTAATTGCGTTTTGACGACCTGGTAGTCATCGATGGACAGGTCGTTGCCCACGACGACATGTGCCGTCAGTACGTGGTGTTCGCCATCTAGCGACCATAAATGCAGGTGATGCAAGCCCTGCGTTTGAGGCAGGGCAAGTAGGGCGGTTTGTATATCGTGCAGTAACTTCCGGTTGGGCGTCGCTTGAAAAAACAGCCGCCCGGTGGCCCATAGCATGCGCACTACGTTTATTAAAATGAACAGGGTAAACGCGATAGACAGTAGCGGGTCGAGTATGGGCCAGTCAAAGAAATACAGCACTACCGACACGATAAGTACGGCGACCCAGCCCAGCACGTCTTCCAGCAGGTGCCAATTCATGACCTTTTCGTTTAATGATTCGCCGCCGTGCAGTTTGTAGGCGGCATAACCGTTGACCGAAATCCCCAAAAGCGCCAGCGCAAACATGCCTTCAGTTACTGGCATGATGGGGTTCTGGAGACGATGGATGGCTTCGGAAAGCACCCAGATTGATGCGATGATAAGAATGATGGCATTGAGCAGGGCGCTGAATAGCGACGCGCGCTTGAGCCCGTAGGTAAACGTGAGCGTGGCCTTGCTGCGTTTACCCAGTCGCTGCAGCAGCCAGGCACTGCCTAATGCCAGGCTGTCGCCCAGGTCGTGCACGGCGTCGGCCATGATGGCGGTACTTTGAGTTAGCCAGCCGCCGATCAGCTCGATGATGGTGAAGCAAAAATTGAGCAAAAAAGCGATGCCCAGACGGTCGGGTGCGACGTCGTGATGGTGCCCGTGGCTGTTGCCATGGTGATGGGTGTGGTCGTTGTGGTGATGATGGTCGTGGTCCATGACTTATTCTAGGCAAGCCACCCCACGTTACGCTATTACATCTAACGCATGCCGTGCAGGCCACGGGTTGGGCGGCAACATTCAGCATATGAATGCACTGTATAAGCCCCATGATGCCCTGGCATAACCGTCCTGACGTTCGTGGCAGTTAAAATCAAAGGCTTGACCCTTTGCCCAATCGACCAGGAGGTAATGATCTATGAAACCCGATAACGCCGGCGGCCACAACGCCATGGCCCCAGAAGATACCCCGGAATTGCGTCAGTTGTATGCCGATTTCGAATCGTTGCATATCATGCCGCTCTGGACGCAAACGGGTTCCTTGATGCCGCAGCACCCCGCACCTCAGGCGGTGCCTCATGTGTGGAAATGGTCCAAGTTGTATCCAGCAGCCAAGCGCTCTGGCGACCTGGTACCGGTTGGGCGCGGCGGCGAGCGTCGTGCGTTGGGTTTGGCCAACCCTGGTTTGGGTGGGCGCGCATATGTCAGCCCCACGCTATGGGCTGCCATTCAATATTTGGGCCCTAAAGAAACGGCACCCGAGCACCGTCACGCACAGAATGCGTTCCGTTTTGTGGTCGAAGGTGAGGGCGTCTGGACAGTCGTCAGCGGTGACCCTGTGCGTATGAGCCGGGGCGACTTCCTGCTGACGCCGGGCTGGAATTTCCATGGTCACCAGAACGTTACCGACAAACCGATGGCCTGGATCGACGGCCTCGACATCCCGTTCTCGTACCAGAATGACGTCGGCTTTTTTGAATTCGGCCCAGAGAAACTGTCAGACGAAACCACGCCCGAGTTTTCGCGTGGCGAACGTTTGTGGTGTCACCCAGGTTTGCGTCCCTTGTCGGGCTTGCAGGCCACCATCAGCTCGCCTATCGGGGCCTATCGTTGGGAGCATACCGATCGCGCTCTGGCCGAGCAGCTTCGCCTTGAAGAAGAGGGATATCCTGGCGTGTTCGAACCGGGTCACGCCGCTGTACGTTACGTTAACCCCACCACCGGGGGCGACGTTATGCCAACCATTCGCGCCCAGTTTCACCGCCTGCGTGCGGGTGCGCAAAGCGCGCCACGCCGCGAAGTCGGTTCCAGTGTATTTCAGGTTTTCGAAGGGCGTGGCGCAGTAGTACTTAACGGCGAAACACACAAACTTGATGTCGGCGATTTGTTCGTGGTGCCGTCTTGGGTGCAGTGGTCGTTGCAGGCCGAAACGCAGTTCGATTTATTCCACTTCTCCGACGCACCCATTATGGAGCGCTTGAACTTTGATCGCGTGCAGGTGGGCTAAATAAAGACAGCAATTGTCTGACCTCTTCGTCTGATGCCAGGGCGCCCGTTTGGGCGCTTTGGCATTTCTGGGCGTCGACGACAGTAAACGTGGCGCAGCGATTGAAGGGCAGGCCGGTCGTCAGGAACTCGGTGTTCTGGATGACGACGACCAAATGACCGGCGTGAGGGTTGCCCAGTTGGATCAGACATCTGTCGAACAGGTTCTGATGCAGGGTTGGTAGCAGTTTCTGATGGCTTGACCACGTCTGGTCTGGCGTGCACAAAAACGCATTGACCCCGCTTTGGCAAAGCGTTGCGTGCCGTTCTTGTGCGGCCTGCAGGGCTTCTGGGCCACCTAAATACACGTCAATGGGGATATGCGCGCCGTTGGGTAGCAAATGAGCGATAAGGGCCGGTAGGGTGCGCAACGACGCCGGTCCGCCGCCCAAGAGGGGGGCTACGTTGACCTCGTTGATGATGGCGCCGTTTTCGTACCAAGGGCGTGTGATGTCGGTGCTCATGATGTCCACCCCCGCCGCGGTCAGCCCGAACACTTGGGCGGCACGGATGGCTAAGACAATGTTCTCGGGATGAATGCGGTCCGTCATCTCGAGGTCGATACCGCCCCAGGCAGTAGATTCAATATCGCGTAGCGGTGCCCATTGCCCGGTCGGCAATACATCGTTTAAAGATAAACCGTACAGCTGTAAGCAGGCCTGTGTTTGCGTGTCGTCGGGCAAAGGGGGCTTGCGTTGCCATACAGGCAGGCCCTGGCGCCTTTCGTTTGCCCTGCGTATCAAGTCTGCAATTGTGTTGACGCCATCGCCCTCGACAGCAATGGGTAAACGCTTGACGGCATAAACCATTTTGTCTTTGACGACCAGGACGCGATGGCACACGCCGGGCGCCCAGGCTTCGACCAGAACCTGGGGCGAATACTCTTGTGCCGCCAGAAAGGCATGGCGTAGGGCTTCTTCGCCCTGAGGCAACACGGTAATGCCTTCGCCCCGATCTCGATCAACCGGCTTGATGACAACTTTGTTGCCCAACTGTCGGGCCAGTTCAAACGCCTGAGCTTCGGTGTTTGCGACACCGTGTTGGGCGGCGGGTAGGCCTGCCTGGCTTAGCCATTGCGCCGCCCAGTATTTGTGTTGGGCTGTTTCGCAGCCCAAGGCCGTATCGCCCCATAGCTGGCTGCTGCGAACGCGCGTCTGACGTTCGCCCCAACCTATCTGAAAAATACCATTGCCAGTGTGTCGCCATGGCATCCCTGCTGCCTGAGCCGTGCGCAGCAAATGATACGTGGACTGGCTGAGCGGGACTGCGGATCTGGCCGGCAGGCGGATTTCAGTGTCGACTTCGTTAGAGAGCTGTTCAATGTTGCCGGGGATGTGGGCCGGGTTCGCCAAGTTCAGTACCAGCGTCGTCACACGTGAGTACAGTTGATGAAGTATGGGGGGCGGAAAGTAGTCGATGGCCGGCACCGCCAGTGTCATGACCCAGCCCCCAGGCTGGTCGGGCATAGGGTCGCACGTCAAGACTTTGCCGGCATCAAACGCAGGCAAGTGTACCGAGCGTTGAAGCTCGGCGGCGACTTGCAAAATGCGGGCTGACAGCGCCATGGCCAGGGTTTGGTCTGGTGCCCATTCGGGGCGAAGCGGAAGCGCGCCCGGCCGAAACGCTATTAAAGCAGCCAGTCGGGCATCGAGAGTTTCGAGCGACAGGGCCGGCGACAACGCCTTGAATTGCAGGGTGAGTGATTGGTCGTGTTGAGACAACCCGAAACGGTAACCGGCACGCACGCGCGACCCCGTCTTTATTTAAGTCGTTGGTTTTCGCTGTCGAACACTTCGATGGTGATGGGGATGCCTTGGCCAACACTTTGCGTGACCGTACAGAACGCCTCGAAAGACGACAGGACGCGATCCATATGTTGCAGTGATGCGGCAGGTACACCTAGTGTCAGCGTGGCCTGCATGTGCGTGATGCGCAAGCGCCCTTGTTCGTTGCGGCCGATTTCGGCAGTAACTTTGCACTGAATGGGTTGCGGATCTTGTTTGTACTTTTTAATCGCAAAAAACAGGGAGTCGGACAAACAGTTGCCGACGGCAGCCGCCAGAAATTGCGCGGGAGAGGGACCTTTGCCTTCGCCGATGGGTGCCGGTTCGTCGCCCAGTACGGTGGGGATGCCCTCGCCAAAAGAAATTTCGAATTGGAAGTCTTTTTGCTGACGTAGATGAACGGAGATGGCGTTTTCGGACATGGCGGTCTCGATAAAATAAAAAGTCAGGTAATCATACCTGCTAGCTTTCGAGTCTGAATACAAAATGGCGCTCTATTTGAGCACCATTCAAGATACATGTTTACTGCCCTGCGTTGCTATTATTTTGCCGACGAGCCGGGTTTAATCGCTGCTGATAATGACTTTCATCGCTTTTTCTTTGGCGGCATTTCCGAAGACCTCGTAGGCCTGAGGGAAATCGTTGAATTTAAAGCGATGCGTAATTAACCCCTCAGCTTGCAGGCGACCTGATGTTACGTTTTTGAGCAGCATGGGGGTGGTGTTGGTATTGACCAGGCCGGTGGTGATGGTTACGTTCTGGATCCAGAGCTTCTGGATTTGCAGGTCGACGCTGGTGCCGTGTACGCCGACGTTGGCCAAATGCCCCCCGGGGCGGATGATGTTCTGGCAGACGTCGAAGGTTTGCGGGATACCCACGGCTTCTATGGCCACGTCAACGCCGTCTTTGGTCGTCGCCTTGATATGCGCGGCAACATCGGCTTTGGTGCTGTTGATGACTTCGGTGGCACCGAACTTCATGGCCATTTCAAGGCGGGCGTCGTCAACGTCGATCATAATCAGGCGTGCGGGCGAATAGAACTGCGCCGTCAGCAAAGACGCCATGCCTACAGGGCCGGCCCCGACAATGGCCACGGTGTCACCTGGCTTGACAGCACCATACAGCACGCCGATTTCAAAGCCAGTGGGCAAAATGTCGCTTAACATGACCAAGGCTTCTTCGTCGGACCCCGCCGGAATCGGATACAGGCTGTTGTCGGCATGGGGGATGCGTACATATTCGGCTTGTGTGCCATTAATTAAATGGCCCAGAATCCAGCCGCCGTCTTCGCAATGTGAATACATTTGCTTTTTGCAGTATTCGCATTTGCCGCAAGAGGTAATGCACGAAATCAGTACCCGGTCGCCGGGTTTGAAGTTGCTGACGGCGTCGCCGACAGCCTCGACAACACCTACCCCTTCGTGCCCCAGAATGCGGCCATCTGTCACCGCAGGCACGTCGCCTTTCAGAATATGCAGGTCGGTGCCGCAAATAGTGGTTTTGGTTACACGGATGATGGCGTCAGTGGGGTGCAGGACCTTTGGGGTGTCGACTGACTCCCAGGCCTTTTGGCCGGGGCCGTGGTAAACCATGGCATTCATCTTTTGGGGTAACGACATTGCGGGCTCCTTGGGTAATGCCAGCGGCGGTGTGGTTGGGCCGACGGCGGTATGGCTTATGGCCAGTGCTGTTGCAGGTCACGCCTGGAACATATGTTCATCGTGGCATATCAGGGCCTTGCAGAGTTTGATTTTGATCAACGCTAGCCCCTCATACTTGGTATCATTGACGAATTCAAGCGCAACATTTGCAGAGAATTTCCATGCCCCAATATCGTTCCCGTACCTCGACTCATGGCCGCAACATGGCCGGTGCCCGCGCGCTGTGGCGTGCCACCGGCATGAAAGACGGCGACTTCGAAAAACCCATTATTGCTGTCGTCAACTCGTTCACCCAGTTTGTGCCCGGTCACGTGCACCTTAAAGACATGGGGCAACTGGTTGCCCGCCAAATCGAGGCAGCCGGCGGCGTGGCCAAAGAGTTCAACACTATTGCGGTCGACGACGGCATTGCCATGGGCCACGGCGGCATGCTGTATTCGCTGCCTTCGCGCGAACTTATCGCCGACTCAGTCGAGTACATGGTCAATGCCCATTGTGCCGACGCTATGGTGTGCATTTCCAATTGCGACAAAATCACCCCCGGTATGCTCATGGCCGCGATGCGCCTGAATATTCCAGTGGTTTTTGTGTCGGGCGGCCCCATGGAAGCGGGTAAGGTGATCGACCCCACCAGCAAAAAAATCATCATGAAGCTTGACCTGGTAGACGCCATGGTCAAAGCGGCCGACGACAAAGTGTCCGACGCCGAAGTAGCCGAAATCGAACGTAGCGCGTGCCCTACTTGTGGTTCGTGTTCGGGCATGTTCACGGCCAACTCCATGAACTGTCTGACCGAAGCCCTGGGTCTGTCGTTGCCCGGTAACGGCACCATTGTGGCTACCCATGCGCGCCGTAAAACGCTGTTCGAAAACGCAGGCAAGCTGGTGGTCGACCTCTGCAAGCGTTACTACGAACAAGACGACGTTTCGGTATTGCCGCGCAGTATTGCCACCTTCGAAGCCTTCGAAAACGCCATGACGCTCGACGTGTCTATGGGCGGGTCGACCAATACGGTGTTGCACCTGTTGGCCGCCGCCCAAGAGGCCGGTGTCAATTTCACGATGTCCGACATCGACCATATCTCGCGTCGTGTCCCCTGTTTGTCTAAAGTGGCGCCGGCAACCGACAAATACCACATCGAAGACGTGCATCGCGCCGGCGGCATTATTGGTATTTTGGCCGAACTGGCCCGCGCCGGTCTGCTAAATCTTGACGTAGGTAACGTACATAGCGGCACGCTGGGTAATGCCATCAAACAATGGGACGTCAAGTCGCCCGACGTGAACCCCGAAGTGCTCGAGTTCTTCCGTGCATCGCCAGGCGGTATTCCTACTCAGGTCGCGTTCAGCCAAGATCGCTACTACGACGCACTCGACCTCGATCGCGAGAGCGGCTGTATTCGTGACAAGGCACATGCCTATTCGCAAGATGGCGGCTTGGCGGTGTTGTACGGCAACCTGGCGCCTAACGGTTGTATTGTCAAGACTGCTGGCGTTGATGACAGCATCCTCAAGTTCACGGGCAAGGCCCGCGTCTACGAAAGCCAGGAAGACGCCGTTGCAGGCATTCTTGAAGACCAAGTCAAGGCAGGCGACGTTGTCATTATTCGCTACGAGGGCCCCAAAGGCGGCCCCGGCATGCAAGAAATGCTGTACCCCACGTCTTACCTCAAATCCAAGGGTCTGGGCGCGTCGTCGGCATTGCTTACCGATGGCCGTTTTTCCGGCGGGTCGTCGGGGCTGGTTATCGGTCACGCATCACCCGAAGCGGCCGAAGGCGGCAATATCGGTTTGGTCAATGATGGCGACACCATCGAAATCGACATCCCGAATCGCACCATCAATTTGGCGATTTCCGATGCCGAGCTCGAGCAGCGCCGCGCGGCTATGGAAGCGCGTGGAGATAAGGCCTGGAAGCCGGTAAGCCGCGAGCGTGTGGTGTCGCAGGCGTTGCTGGCCTACGCTGCAATGGCCACCTCGGCCGACCGCGGTGCGGTACGCGACATCAGCCAGCTGACGCGCAAGTAAAGCGGCAAGTGGTGTAAAAAACGGGGCTTCGGCCCCGTTTCAGATTGTTGATACCCCTCTGTTTTTTGCAGCGGGGTTTATTTTTTGCAATGCACTTTTGGCGCTGCCAGTTACCCTCTGCCTAAAGCGCAGGCCAGCACGTCTTCCATGTATCCGGGCCGTGCGTTTTCGTCTGACGGCGCCTTCCATGCAATGAAGCCGTCGGGGCGGATCAGCACGGCGCCGCTGCTCGAGACCTGATAGCGAGACTCGAATTGGTGCTCGACGTCTTGGAGTGAGCCTGTCGGGTTCCTGACGGATTCGGTATTTGCAGGAGATTCGGCGTTCAAGACATGGACGGCGAGCGGCAGCCCCAGGATTTTTGCCGCGCCTGCCGCCGCTTCGGCCCACTTTCGGCCCGCAGCCCCGCACAGCAACAGGTGGTCTTTTGCGGCCAGGTCAAGCACGGCGCACGGTGTGCCGTTATGGTTAAGTCGCAAGTGCGGCGTCCGGCTGCCAGGGCGGCCTGTGGCGGTGCGCGGGTCTTCGTAAACCAGATTGTGGTCTTCTTTTAGCGGAGCGATGGCGGCCGAGCGGTATAAGTATCCGATTTCCATGTTCAGGTCGTCGACCAGGGGCTGCATGCCTGTGCGATCACGTTCTGGGTGGATTCTAAGCACGTAACGTGTGTAGGCCTGTTCGACGGTCAGTGCGCAAACAGGGCGACGCTCGGCATCGTAGGTACTTAAAAGTGCGGGTGCCGCTATGCCTTTGATGACCAGGGCCAGTTTCCAGCACAGATTATGTGCATCTTGCACCCCGGTATTGCCACCAAACCCACCCGTAGGCGGCATGACGTGCGCGGCATCGCCGGCCAGGAACACCCGTTGGTTTGAAAACGCCGTTGCGACATCGGCGACGGCGCGCCAGCGTGCTATGTCTTCAATCGCAATGGGTACAGTGGCGTCGCCAATGCCATCGCGAACCAGTGCTTCGGCCCGTTGCGGCGTAATGACGTCGGCAATGTTGTGTGCCTGCGGGTCGCTGATGTCGCCCGCAGTATTGACCACCAGAAACCCGGCTTCACCACTGCGCACCATACGGAAGAAGCCCCGCAGTTTGTCATTTTTCACATAGATCACACCCAGATTACGGCCTTCAAGCCAACGACTGCAGTCGGCCTTGAAGTAGAGCGTGACGCTGTGTGACAGCTCGCCGTGTCCGGTCATATCGATGCCGAGCTTATGCCTGACCGGGCTGCGGTTTCCGTCGGCGGCAATCATGTACTTGGCGCGGATACTGCCTTCTTTACCCGTGTCGAGATGGCGTACCCTGGCCGTAACGCCCTGATCGTCTTGCGTGAAGTCGACGAGTTCGGTGCTGTAGTTTAGTGCGGCGCCCAGTTCCTGGGCGCGCTCTCGTAGCAAGGGTTCCAGGCTTTGTTGTGTCATGAACAGCCGACGACTGGGGCTGTACTGCTCAACACCGGCATTCAGGTTGGCAATGTATTGGGCAATTTCCCGGCCGGCCAGCGACTCGACGGCGCTGATGCCGCCATCCGGATCAAACTGCGCTTCAGATGTTTTGCGTACGGCGGCTTCCAGGCCAATGGCTTGAAATGCCTCAAGCGTGCGTAAATGGAAGTGTCCGGCCCGCGGGTGAATGGCCGTCCCCTGATGGCGCTCGATGCAAAGGCACGAAATGCCCTGGTGTGCCAGCATGGCTGCTGCCGACAGCCCGACAAGGCTGCCCCCAACAACAAGAACGTCGGTATGAGTCATAGGAAGTCGAGGTTTTAGTTGAGATGGCTTGACTTTACGTGAGCAGCGCGGCGGTCCGATACTCGATTTCTGTGGGTGCTTGTCAAATTCTGGATCGGGATTAACCCCGATATGTGCCGTTGACGGAGGTGTCATGCTCTATAGTGATTGGGAGGCGAGACGATGGCGTTCGCCTGAATTGACCGATAGACCATTAAACCGTGCGCGCCTGTGCGCAAAAGCAGCTTATGGCCAGCCAAGCAGAGTTTCCGTCCCGCGAGACCCATCGCATCGCTTCTTTGGCGGGTAATCGTCTTGTGGTGTCAAGCGAAGGCCTCGGCTGGCGGCATGTTTACGCATCGTTGGCTACCGAACAATCCTGGTCTGCTACGGTTCCGGCTGTCGATCACCTCTGTCTGGCGTACTGTGTCGCCGGTTCCGCGCATATCAGGCGGCGTCTGCCGGGTACGGGGCAAACGCACTCGGCCGACCTGCGGCCCCGATGTTTCGGCACAATCCCGCCTAACACCGAGTCGCAATGGCAGGTGACTGGCGCGCCGCAGGTCATGCTGCTGTATTTGCGACGGACACTTGTCGAACAGGTTGTTGCCGAGGTGTACGAGGGCGATATGCGTCGCGCTGAAATCAGGCCCATACTGGGTGAGAGCGAGCCGCTGCTGGAGCAACTGGCGCTGGCCGTGTTGTCCGAATTGCGTGCGCCGTCCGGTACGGGCGGTCACCTTTATACCGATGCTCTGGCACACACCATGGCGGTGCAAACTTTATATGCACTGGGGGACGGGGTCATTCGGCAACGGGCGCAAGCTGCGCAAAGTGCACGTATTTCCCGTCAGGGCGTACAGCGCGTGCTCGATTACATTGACACCGCGCTAGATCAGGACTTAAGCCTGGTTGCCCTGGCAGGCGTTGCCGACTATAGCCCTCATTTTTTTGCGCGCGCCTTTAAAAAGCAGGTCGGGCAATCGTTGCACCAGTATGTGGTTCAGCGCCGCATCGAGCGTGCCCGTCACTTATTGCTCAAGTCCGATCAGCCCATCAGTCAGATTGCGCTGCTGACGGGCTTTTCGGGTCAAAGTCATCTCACCAGTGTTTTCCGACGCCTGACAGGGACAACTCCAGCAGAGTTTCGTGCCACCGGTTTGCGTGTTATTTAGCGCGGGAATACAGCTGTTTGCCTTGTTTCACAAACTCTACGGCCTTTTCCTGCATTCCTAGCTGCAAGGCTTTTTCTGCTTCGATACCGCGCCCGGCGGCGTATTCCCGTACATCTTGTGTAATTTTCATGCTGCAAAAATGCGGGCCGCACATCGAGCAGAAGTGCGCGGTTTTCATGGCAGCTTTGGGTAACGTCTGGTCGTGAAAATCGCGTGCAGTGTCGGGGTCAAGGCCCAGGTTGAACTGATCTTCCCAGCGGAACTCGAAGCGCGCCTTGGACAGGGCGTTGTCGCGAATGGCCGCGCCCGGATGCCCTTTAGCCAAGTCGGCAGCGTGTGCCGCAATTTTGTAGGTAATGATGCCGTCCTTGACATCTTTCTTGTTGGGCAATCCAAGGTGTTCTTTGGGTGTGACGTAGCACAGCATGGCGGTACCGTACCAGCCGATCAGTGCGGCGCCAATGCCTGATGTGATGTGGTCATAACCTGGCGCAATGTCGGTCGTCAGGGGGCCAAGCGTATAAAAGGGCGCTTCATGGCAGTGCTTGAGCTGCTCGTCCATGTTTCGTTTGATCAGGTGCATGGGCACATGGCCCGGACCTTCGATCATGACCTGTACGTCGTGCTTCCAGGCAATTTTCGTCAGTTCGCCCAATGTACGTAGTTCGGCAAACTGCGCTTCATCATTGGCGTCGTGAATGGACCCCGGCCGCAAACCGTCCCCCAGCGAGAAGCTGACGTCGTACGCTTTCATGATGTCGCATATCTCTTCGAAGTGCTCGTATAAAAAGCTTTCGCGGTGATGCGCCAGGCACCATTTGGCCATGATCGACCCACCCCGCGAGACAATGCCGGTCAGGCGTTCTGCTGTGAGTGGTATGAAGGGCAGCCGCACGCCGGCATGAATTGTGAAGTAGTCCACCCCTTGCTCGGCTTGCTCGATTAAGGTGTCGCGGAAAATTTCCCACGTCAGTTCCTCGGCCTTTCCGTCTACCTTTTCCAAGGCTTGGTAAAGCGGTACGGTCCCTATCGGTACCGGTGAGTTCCGGATGATCCATTCGCGGGTTTCATGGATATTTTTGCCGGTCGACAAGTCCATGACCGTATCGCCGCCCCAGCGAATGGCCCACGTCATTTTCTCGACTTCCTGTGCAATATCTGATTGCAGTGCCGAATTCCCGATGTTGGCGTTAATTTTCACCAGAAAGTTACGGCCAATGATCATCGGCTCAAGTTCGGGGTGGTTGATGTTGGCCGGAATGATCGCTCGTCCGCGCGCAATCTCGTCGCGTACGAATTCGGGCGTGATGATGGTCGGAATATTGGCACCCAAAGGTGCGCCGGGGTGCTCTCGTGTCAGTTGCCGGTACATGCGTTCGCCCTTGGGGCCGAGTGCCTTCAGGCTGTCCAGGTAGGCATCCCGGCGCAAGTTTTCGCGAATCGCTACGTATTCCATTTCCGGTGTGACAATGCCCTGACGTGCGTAGTGCATTTGCGTCACATTACGTCCGGGTATTGCGCGGCGTGGCAAACGCTTCAAATCAAAGCGTAGCGCTTCTGTCGTTGGGTCTTGGCGGCGGGCCTGACCAAATGCGCTGCTTGGTCCAGGCAAACGCTCAGTGTCATTGCGCTCTTCGATCCATGGCGTTCTGACCTCGGCCAGGCCTCTGCGAATATCAATGATGACGTCCGGATCGGTATAAGGGCCGCTGGTGTCGTACACCGTAATGGGTGGGTTGGCTTCCTCTCCGCCTACGTCGGGCGTGGCGTGTTGAGAAATTTCGCGAAACGGCACGCGGATATCCGGACGGGAACCCGTTTGGTAGATTTTGCGGGCGTTGGGGAAGGCTTGAACAGCGGCCGGGTCGGCGATTGCCGAGGCGGAAAGGGGGGGGAGGGTGGTCATGGTTGCTCCAAAATGACGCTATGGAGCCGAATAGGGAGGCAACGGTACTGAAGGATTTTGCTCCCAGCATCGGCATTATCCGTACTGGTACAAAGGGTTTGTCTCAACCTGCCCGAAGGCAAGTACCCCTGCATGAGCGCGCAGTATAGGAGATTGGTGCAAATTGCGCCAGCCCGCCCGAAGCGTTATGTAGCGTCATCGGAAGACGCGATTGGCTAAAGCCCTTAGCTAGAGATGTGCTGCGTTAACCGGTTCTGACGTTTTGTGTCCAGGTCAGGATGACGTCTTCGATCATGCGTCGTTGCTCTGCCGACAAGGACTGGACGTCGGCTACGCTGATGCGTTCAAAGGGCCAGACTTGAGCTGCGTGGTTCGCCAGACTGTTGTCTTGCAGCGTTAACGCAGAACTGGCCGGGATCTCCATGGCGCCGATGCCTTCTGCCAGCCATGACGGGCTTATCTTCAGTGCGGCGGCCAATTTCAACAACTGTCGTGGGCTGGCGCGCAACCGAGTTTCGTAATTGGAAATTGCGCCCTGAGAGATTTTCGCTGCCTGCGCCAGTTCTTTCTGGGTCAGGTTGCGCAAATTTCGAGCGTGTTTGAGGCGTTCGGCTAAGGTGTTCACAAACGTGATTGAAGCGCCTAGTTCAATCACGTTGGTAATAATTAAAATTACGTATGTGATATTCGGGTAAATTATCGATTAGATTTTTTATTACGTTTCGTGAGGTGTGATCAAAATGTCGTTGCCGTTAATACTTTGGTACGAGCCGAAAGACACGCCAGCCCAGGTCTCCGAGCAAGGTCTGGTGGCGTGTTGCACGACCTTGGGCGCTGCTGGCTTCGAACGGGTCAGCTGTAAGAGCGCATCGCAATTATTGTCAAAAGCGGCCTTAATAGCGCGAAAGCGTGCGCTTGATGACGAAGATAGCAGGCCACGTATGTTTGCCGTGCTGTGCGGCTTGCTGGCCGAAAATGCAGCGTTGGCACACTTGTTGCGCGTAGATTTTCCGCACATGGGTATTGCGGCATTCGTCCCTGACTTGCACGAAGACACTCAACTATTAGCCTTGCAGTCTGGCATTGATATGTATTTCACACCAAATGCGTCCGATCGCCTTGTGGTGGCTGGCGTATTTGCGCTGTTGCGTCGTATGACGGGTAGTGACCCCGCTGCACAGTTGTTCGATGCTCCGCCCGCGTGGCGTTTTACAGAAAATGCCTGGAAATTGGTCAGCCCTGAAGGCCAAGAGGTACCGTTGACCACGACCGAGCGCGCCTTCATGCTGGCGTTGGCATCGTCTGACGAGCGTAGCGCAACACACGAGCAACTGCTGAAAGCCGCAGGCAGTTATTTGGCGGCAGAAGCCGATGGCGCCAAACGCGAACGATTAAGCGTGCTTGTCAGTAGAATGCGTCGCAAGTTTCAGGCTCGAAACCTCGAGTTGCCAGTGCGCTCTTTACACGGCTCGGGCTATATGTTTGTGGGGCCGATGGCGTAATCAGTTGTTATTGGCCGACCTACGATTGCCGCAAAAACACCATATTGTCACGATGCATCAGTTCGGCATCCGACATGCTGCCGAGAATTTCGGCAATGCGTGCGGTGGGCTGGCGCATGATGCGCCGGGTGTCAGTGGCCGAATAATTGATCAGGCCTCGCCCGCATTCGCGTCCTTGCTGGTCGATACAGGCCACGACATCACCCCGTTCGAAATCACCGTCGACATGAATGACGCCAATTGGCAGGAGGCTTTTGCGACCACTGGTCAAGGCTTTGACTGCGCCGTCGTCAAGCGTGACTTTGCCGCGCAGCCGAAGATGATTGGCAATCCAGCGCTGACGCGCGGATCTGACCGGGAGCAGGGCGCGTAGTTCACTGCCTATACGTTCGCCGTTGGCAAGCCGCTGCAAGACGTGCGGCTCGCGCCCTGACGCAATGATGGTGTGGGCGCCGCTATTGGCGGCGCGGCGCGCTGCCATTACTTTGGTCAGCATGCCGCCTGTTCCGATGCCGCTGCCGGCGCCGCCGGCCATGGCTTCCAGTGCTGGGTCTCCGGCTTGTGCGACCTGAATCAGTTCGGCTTCGGGGTTTTTGCGCGGGTCGGCGCTGAACAGACCGGCCTGATCAGTAAGAATGATCAGCGCGTCGGCTTCGATAAGATTGGTAACGAGTGCGCCCAATGTGTCGTTGTCACCAAACCGAATTTCATCGGTGACGACGGTGTCATTTTCGTTGACGATGGGCACCACACCCAGCGACAGCAAGGTATATAGCGTTGTCCGCGCGTTCAGGTAGCGCTCGCGGTCGGCCAGGTCTTCGTGGGTGAGCAGAATTTGTGCCGTGCGAATGCCATGACGTGCGAAGGCAACTTCGTAGGCTTGTACCAGACCCATTTGGCCAACTGCCGCAGCCGCCTGAAGCTCGTGCATGGCTTGCGGGCGCTTGGCCCAACCCAAGCGTGCCATACCTTCGGCGATGGCGCCGCTGGACACCAGCACAACCTCGCGCCCTTGCTGGTGCAGGGCGGCGATTTGCGCGGCCCATTCACCGACGGCAACCAGGTCGATGCCTCGCCCTTCGTTGGTGACCAGGGAAGAGCCGACTTTGGCAACAATACGTTTCGATTTGGCGACGACTGAGGTCTCGGAAGACATGGCTGAAACTGAAGGTAAAGGGGAAGCGATAGGGAGTCAGGAGGCGTCGGGCGTGTCGACCGGGCCGCGTGTGTCGTCGAAGCGAGGGTCTTCAGCAACATACGAACCATCGGCCTTGTCGGACGCCGTATTGGCGCGCTGTCGCTCTTCGTCGAGCCAGTCTTGCAGTGCCCAGATCAGGTCTTGCGTGCCTTCACCGGTAAGTGCAGAAATGGCAAATACCGGGCCTTTCCAGTCAAGCGCCTTGCAAATGCGTTTCTTGACGTCTTCGGGGTCAGCCACCATGTCGAGCTTGTTCAGGACAAGCCAGCGGGGTTTCTCGTAAAGCGTCTGGTCGTACTTGCGAAGCTCTTCGACAATGGCCTGGGCGCCCTCTACGGCAGGGCCGACGGGATCGATGTCGGGGTCGGGCGAGGAGACGTCGACCAGATGCAACAGCACTCGTGTGCGGGACAAATGGCGCAAGAATAAATGCCCCAGCCCGGCGCCCTCGGAGGCGCCTTCAATGAGGCCAGGGATATCGGCAATAACGAAACTGCGTGATTCGGACGTGCGAACGACCCCCAGATTAGGGTGCAGTGTTGTAAATGGGTAGTCGGCAATTTTGGGACGCGCGTTTGAAACCCGGCTGATGAA
The DNA here is from genome assembly GCF_003788685.1 of Pusillimonas sp. NJUB218. NCBI lineage: Bacteria > Pseudomonadati > Pseudomonadota > Betaproteobacteria > Burkholderiales > Alcaligenaceae > Pusillimonas > Pusillimonas sp. NJUB218. The sequence goes on along the minus strand of NZ_NQMK01000007.1, from coordinate 107,821 downwards.
GGTGGATTTACCGGCATTAGGCAAACCCAGCAGGCCGACGTCGGCCAATACTTTGAGCTCGAAACGCAGGCGGCGCTGCTGGCCTTCTTGACCGTAGGTGAATTGCTTGGGCGCGCGATTGGTGCTGGACTTGAAGTGCAGGTTACCTTTGCCGCCGTCGCCGCCAGCCGCCAGTGTGACTTGCTGGTTGTGACGGTCGAGGTCGAATAATTGCTCGCCTGTGTCAGCGTCAAAAATTGTGGTGCCGACAGGGACGCGCAAGGTGATGTCGGGGGCAGCTGCGCCGTACTGGTCAGACCCGCGGCCGTTTTCACCATTTTTGGCGCGATGCAGACGCGAATAGCGGAAGTCGATAAGGGTATTGATGTTGCGGTCGGCAATGGCATAAATACTGCCGCCACGCCCGCCGTCACCGCCGTCAGGCCCACCCCTTGGGATGAACTTTTCGCGGCGAAAGCTCGCGGCGCCGTTACCGCCTTTGCCGGCAATAACTTCGATGGTGGCTTCGTCTACGAATTTCATGGGGCCCGTCGCTTAAAAATTAAGAGGATATTCTAAAACAAAAAGCCCTACCGGCTGGTAGGGCTTTGCGCGCAAGATTGCAGAGCTTAGTCAGCCGATACAACCGATACGGTGCGCTTGTTCAGTGCGCCTTTAACGGCGAACTTTACTTGGCCGTCGACCAGCGAGTACAGCGTGTGGTCTTTACCAATACCGACGTTGACGCCGGGGTGGAATTGCGTACCACGCTGGCGAACAATGATGGAGCCGGCGTTAATTGCCTGACCACCGTAAACTTTTACACCCAGTCGTTTCGATTCTGAATCGCGACCGTTCCGCGTTGAGCCGCCGCCTTTCTTTTGTGCCATGTTTAGCTCCTGATGACCTTATCCGAAATTACACGTTGACTGTGTCAATGCGCAGTTCGGTGTAGTTTTGACGATGGCCTTGACGCTTTTGATAGTGCTTGCGACGGCGCATTTTGAAGATTTTTACCTTGTCGTGCCGACCTTGCGCAAGAACAGTTGCCTTGACCACGGCACCGGCGACTAATGGCGTACCAATTTTAAGCTGGTCGCCTTCACCTACCGACAATACCTGGTCTAGCGAGATTTCTTGCCCGATGTCTGCTGGTATCTGTTCTACCTTGAGTTTTTGGCCAGCGACAACACGATACTGTTTGCCACCGGTTTTTATGACCGCGTACATGTGGGAATACCTCAAAAAAATATCTTGGCAAAATGCCAAGCTGGCTATTATGGCTTAAAAAACCGTTTGAAGTCAACAGCTAAGGGCGGGCAAGGGTGTGCCCGGCGCCCTGGCTGTTGTGTTTTGGGCAACGTGCAAACTTACGAACGGTAGTCGGCGTTGATGCTGACATAGTCGTGCGAGAAGTCGCAGGTGTAGACCGTTTCGGTGACGTTGCCTCTGCCCAGTGCGATGCGTACTGCGATTTCGGCCTCTTTCATGATGCGTTGGCCGTCTGCTTCGACGTAATCGGGGTGCCGTTGGCCATTGCTGGCCACCAGAACGTCGCCTAGCCACAGGTTGACACCACCGACATCCAGGTCAGTAATGCCGGCATAGCCGATAGCCGCCAAAATACGGCCCAAGTTTGGGTCACTGGCGTAAAACGCCGTTTTTACCAAGGGCGAATGGGCAACGGCGTAAGCTACTTTGAGGGCCTCGTCGGTGTTGCTTGCGCCTTCAACCCGGATTGTCATGAATTTGGTGGCGCCTTCGGCATCACGCACGATTTTTTGGGCCAGGTCGAGGGCGGCTTCGGCCAATGCCTGGTAAAGCGCGGGATAGGCGGGGTGCTCGCGTGAGTCGATAGACAGCCCGCACTGGCCCGTGGCCATGACAATGAACGAATCATTGGTCGAGGTGTCGCCATCGACAGTGATGCGGTTGAATGATTGGTTGGCCAGGTCGGCCGCTACTTGCTTGAGCAGTGCCGGTGCAATACCTGCGTCGGTCGCCAGGTAACCCAGCATGGTGGCCATATTGGGTTTAATCATGCCCGCGCCTTTGCTGATGCCGGTAATGGTCACGGTGTGGCCATTGATATCGACGCGGCGAGAGCTGATTTTGGGCTGGGTGTCGGTGGTCATGATGCCATAGGCGGCGTCGAACCAGTTGTCGGGTGACAGGTTGCCAATAGCTGCGGGCAGGCCGGCCACGAGGCGATCGACTGGTAAGGGCTCGAGAATGACGCCCGTAGAAAACGGCAGGATTTGATTGGCCGCCAAGCCCAGCAGTTTGGCCAGCGCTTCACAAGTGTCGTGCGTGGCTTTAAGCCCCGGGGTGCCGGTGCCGGCATTTGCATTGCCTGTGTTGACGACCAGCGCCCGAATTTCAGACCCTGACGTCAGGTTGGCCTCGCAGACTTGCACTGGTGCAGCCCGAAAGCGGTTTTGCGTAAATACGCCGGCGACGGCGGTGCCGGGCGCCAGACGAAAGACGGTCAGGTCTTTGCGGTTGGCTTTGCGGATGCCGGCTTCGGCGATGCCGATTTCTACACCGGCGACCGGAAATACGCTGGATTTTTCGGGAATTTGCAAATTGACGGCCATGGCTGCACTCGCACAAAAAAATGAGGCCCGCAGTGCGGGCAAAAAGTCATTTTATCGTATGCGGCCTGCGCTGTTAGTCGCGCGCCGCCAAGCGGGTTTGGGCCAGCAGTTTAAGTTCGCCCAGCGCATCGAAAAGCGCTTTTCGGCTTTTATCGGATAGCCCGCTGAACAGGCCCTGGATCCAGTGTTCGTGAGCATCGGCCATTTTTTTGAAAGCGCGCTTGCCCTTTGGTGTCAGGCGAATGATGGAGCTGCGCCGATCGGAGGCGACCTTCAGGCGTTCGACCAGGCCTTCTTTTTCGAGTTGATCGGTAATACCGGTGATGTTGCCGTTGGTCACCATCATGTGTCGGGATAGCTCGCTCATTTTCATGCCTTCGGGCACGCGCAGTAACTGAGCCATCAGATCGAAACGAGGCAGCGTGGTTTCGAAGTCGATGCGCAGGCGGCTGCGGATGTCGCCTTCGATAAGGTTGCAGCATGTGAGCAACCGTAGCCACAGACGCAGGTCGTCGTGGTCGTCGGGGCCTGCCCGGCTTTCAAGATCGGGGCGATAGAGTTCGCCGGTAAGGGGGTGCATAGCGTTCATGGGCAACAAGTTCAAATGCGGGGAATTTGGCCGAAAATGCAGCCAAATTAGTCCAAGTCTAAACGAAAACAATATCAAGGTTTACCATTTATATAGTTTAATCTTGAAGTTTTCTATTAGGGGTTGTTTCTAGTGTCCCGGATATTGTGCGGCGCCGCATAAAAAAAGCATTGCACGCGGTTTTTTTTCTGTATATAGTTTAAACCTAAACTAAATAAGGTTTGCGCGTACCTCTTGCCAAACGCGCTCAAATTTCAAGAAAACTCTCGGAGAACGCTCATGAATATCGTATGTATTGGTGGAGGTCCCGCTGGCCTGTATTTTGGTCTGCTCATGAAGCTCAGCGATCCTAGCCACGAAGTAACCGTCATCGAGCGCAATCGACCGTACGATACGTTTGGCTGGGGTGTTGTGTTTTCAGACGCTACCCTCGAAAACCTGAAAGAAGCCGACCCGGTCTCTGCCGAACGCATTGCGCAGGCTTTCAACCACTGGGACGACATCGAGATTCTGTACAAAGACCGCGCAATTCGTAGCGGTGGTCACGGGTTCATTGGTATTGGTCGTAAGAAGCTGCTGAACATCCTGCAAGATCGTTGCAAAGAGTTGGACGTCAACCTGGTGTTCGAAACCGACGTTACCGACGATCAGGAAATCGCTGTTAAGTACAAGGCCGATCTCGTTATCGCTTCCGACGGTCTGAACAGCCGTGTGCGTACACGCTACGCCGACACATTCCAGCCCGATATCGACACCCGTCATTGCCGCTTTGTTTGGCTGGGCACCAAAAAAACGTTCGATGCCTTCACGTTTGCTTTCGTCAAAACAGAGCACGGTTGGTTCCAGGCGCACGCCTACCAGTTCGAGCCCGGTACATCGACTTTTATTGTCGAAACCCGCGACGAAACCTGGCAAGCTCACGGCATTGACAAAATGAGTCAGGAAGAAGGCATCGCCTTCTGCGAAAAAATCTTCGCCCCTTACCTCGATGGCAACCCGCTGATTTCGAATGCCTCCCACCTGCGTGGCTCGGCTATCTGGATTCGTTTCCCCCGTGTTATTTGCGGCAAGTGGGTTCACCGTCAAACGCTGCCCGACGGGCGCACCGTACCCATTATTCTCATGGGCGATGCCGTTCACACAGCACACTACTCCATTGGCTCGGGTACTAAACTGGCGCTCGAAGACGCGATCGAGTTGCATCGCTGCCTGATCGCCAAGAACCTCGACCTCAATGAAGGTCTGCAGCACTACGAAGATGTCCGTAGTGTCGAGGTCGCAAAAATCCAGAACGCTGCCCGTAACTCGACCGAGTGGTTCGAGAACGTGTCGCGCTACGAAAACTTCGAGCCTGAGCAGTTTGCTTATTCGTTGCTGACCCGTTCGCAGCGTATCTCGCACGAGAACCTGCGCGTACGTGACCCGAAATGGATCGACGGCTACGAGCGCTGGCTGGCCAAGCAGTCGGGTGCCAAAGCCGACGGCGATCACCCCGTGCCCCCCATGCATACACCGTTCAAGCTGCGCGACGTTACGCTTAAAAACCGTATCGTCATGTCGCCAATGGCCATGTATTCGTGCGTTGACGGCGTACCTGGCGACTTCCACCTGGTCCATCTGGGTTCGCGTGCCATGGGCGGCGCCGGTTTGGTCATGGTCGAAATGACGTGTGTCTCGCCCGAAGCCCGTATTACGCCCGCTTGCCCTGGCCTCTGGAACGATGAGCAGGCATCGGCATTCAAGCGCATTACTGACTTCATTCACCAGAATACCGACGCTAAAGTCGGCGTCCAGATTGGGCATGCCGGCCGCAAGGCATCGACCAAGGTTAGCTGGGAAGGCACCGATTTGCCGCTTGACGAAGGCAATTGGCCTATCGTTTCGGCATCGCCTATTCCATACATCGAAGGTGTGTCTCAAACACCGTCAGAAATCACACGCGCCCAAATGGACGAGGTCCGCGATCAGTTTGTGGCAGCAACACGCCGCGCTGTGACCGCTGGCTTCGACTGGCTCGAGTTGCACTGCGCACACGGCTACCTGCTGTCCAGCTTCATTTCGCCGCTTACTAACGTACGTAAAGACGAATACGGTGGTTCGCTGGAAAACCGCATGCGCTACCCGCTCGAAGTCTTCAAGGCCATGCGCGCCGTCTGGCCACAAAATCTGCCCATGGCCGTTCGCATCTCGGCACACGACTGGGCCGAAGGCGGCATCACACCCGACGACGCCATCGAAATCGCCCTTATGTTCAAGGCGGCTGGTGTCGATTTGGTTGACTGCTCGTCCGGTCAGGTGGTGCGCCACGAAAAACCGGTCTATGGCCGTATGTTCCAAACGCCGTTTGCCGACCGTATCCGCAACGAAGCTGGCATTCCGACCACAGCGGTCGGTACCATTTTCGAGGCTGATCACGTCAACAGCATCATCGCTTCGGGTCGTGCCGATCTTTGCGCCGTAGGTCGTCCGCATCTGGCTGACGCGGCGTGGACACTGCGCGAATCGGCACGTATTGGCTACACCGACGTTACCTGGCCCAAGCAGTACTTCCCGGCCAAACGTCAGCTTGAGAGTTACTTCGAGCGGGCTGCTGCTTACGCACAGCCAGTTGGCAAATGATCGGCGCTGCGGCGGGAGCGCCGCGGCATGCCTTGGTCACCGGTGCCTCTCGGGGCATCGGCCTGATGGTGGCCGAGCGCCTGCTGCAGCAAGGTTGCAAGGTCACCCTCATGGGCCGCAGCGCTTCGTCGCTGCAAAAGGCAACCGAACAATTGGCTGTGCTGGGTGACGTTGCTTACGTCACCGGCGATATTGTCGAAGGGGCGGTGGTCAAGGCCGCCTTTGCCCAGGCGCGCGAGCGCTTCGGGCCCATCGAGATCCTGGTCAATAATGCAGGTCAGGCGATCAGCGAACGTTTCGATCGTTTAACTGAAGACGGCTGGCATCAGATGCTGGCGGTTAACCTGACCGGTACATTCCACTGTATTCAAGCCGCCATGCCAGATATGCTGGCGGCCAAGTGGGGGCGCATTGTCAATGTGGCCAGTACCGCCGGTTTGCAAGGGTATGCTTATGTCAGTGCCTACTGCGCCGCCAAACATGGCGTGGTTGGTTTAACGCGTTCGTTAGCGCTCGAAGTGGCCCGCAAAGGTATTACGGTCAATGCCGTGTGCCCGGGTTACACCGAAACTGATCTGGTTCGCGAGGCGCTCGACAACATCATGCAAAAAACTGGCATGTCGCTTGACGAAGCCAAGGCCAAGCTGGCCGAAGGCAACCCTCAGGGGCGTCTGGTGCAACCGGCCGAAGTCGCTGACGCGATTGCCTGGCTGTGTCAGCCGGGTGCCAGTGCTGTAAATGGTCAATCTATCCCCGTCGACGGGGGCGAAGTCATGGTGGGCTAAGCCTGCCTAACGAAGGAGTTTTCATGACGACAGAACACACCATGGCCCACCATACGGGCCCCATGGCCGGTTACGAGGCCCGCAACTTTTTGTGGCAAGTATCCGAAGACGGCAAAGTCGCCACCATTACGCTGAACCGTCCCGATCGCAAGAACCCGCTGACATTCGAGTCCTATGCCGAGTTGCGTGACCTGTTCCGCAAGCTGGTTTATGCCAACGACATCAAAATGGTGGTTATCACCGGTGCGGGCGGCAACTTCTGTTCGGGTGGCGATGTGCACGAAATCATCGGCCCGCTCACCAAAATGACGATGCCTCAATTGCTCGAGTTCACCCGCATGACGGGTGATCTGGTCAAAGCCATGCGCGCCTGCCCGCAGCCCATTATTGCGGCGGTTGACGGCGTGTGTGCCGGCGCAGGCGCGGTAGTTGCGTTAGCGTCTGACATGCGTTTGGCCACCGAGCAAACCAAAACAGCGTTTTTGTTCACCCGCGTGGGTTTGGCCGGCGCCGATATGGGCTCGTGCGCGATTCTGCCGCGTATTATTGGCCAGGGGCGGGCGTCCGAATTGCTTTACACAGGTCGCTCCATGTCGGCCCAAGAAGGTTATAACTGGGGCTTCTACAACAGTCTGCACTCGTCCGATGCCTTATTGGCCGAAGCACAAAAGTTGGCGCAGCAGTTGGCCAATGGTCCGACGTTTGCACATGCCATGACCAAAAAGGCACTGCACCAAGAGTGGGCTATGGGTGTTGACGAAGCGATTGAAGCCGAGGCGCAAGCTCAGGCTATTTGCATGCAGACTAAAGACTTTCATCGTGCGTACCACGCGTTTGTAGCCAAACAGAAACCCGTTTTCGAAGGTGACTAAATGACCGACACGACATGGCTTGATTGGCCGTTCTTCGACGAGCGTCATCCGGCGTTCGCCCGGGAACTCGACGCTTGGTGTGAAGCGAATTTGTCCAGTATCGATCACAGCGATACCGATCAGGCGTGTCGTGACCTGGTGCGTGCGCTGGGGGATGCCGGTTGGTTAACGGTCGCCGTACCGTCGGGCCCCGGTGGCGCCTGGGGCGGCCGCTGGCCCGAAATCGACTCGCGCGCCGTGTGTATTGTGCGCGAAACGCTGGCGCGTCACGACGGTTTGGCCGATTTTGCGTTTGCCATGCAAGGTTTGGGTAGCGGCGCTATTTCAATAGCCGGCAGCGACGACCTGCGCATGCGTTACTTGCCACGGGTTGCCCGTGGTGACGCTATAGCGGCGTTTGCGCTGTCCGAGCCTAATGCTGGCTCCGATGTCGCCGCCATGTCGTGCGAGGCAACGCTGGAAGGCGATCACTATGTGATCAACGGTGAAAAAACCTGGATTTCCAACGGTGGAATCGCCGATTTCTACTGCGTGTTTGTGCGTACTGGCGAAGCCCCGGGCGCACGCGGCATTTCGGCGTTTGTTGTCGATGCCGACACGCCGGGCTTAACGATTGCCGAGCGTATCGACGTCATCGCACCGCATCCACTGGCGCGACTGAAATTCGAGAACTGCCGTATTCCGGTCTCGCAGCGTCTGGGCGACGCCGGCCAGGGCTTTAAAATTGCCATGATGACGCTGGATATTTTCCGTGCATCGGTTGCTGCGGCCGCGTTAGGCTTTGCCCGTCGCGCCCTGGAAGAGGGCACGGCACGTGCGAAATCGCGACCTATGTTTGGTCAGACACTGGCCGACCTGCAATTGACTCAGGCTGCCTTGGGCGACATGGCTACCGATATCGATGCTTCGGCATTGCTGACATATCGTGCGGCCTGGATGCGCGATGTACAAAAGCAACGGACCACCCGCGAAGCGGCCATGGCCAAAATGACAGCTACTGAATCTGCGCAACGCGTTATCGATCGCGCGTTGCAAATGTTTGGCGGCCAGGGCGTGGTGTCGGGCGAACCCGTAGAAAAACTTTACCGTGAAATCCGTGCCTTGCGCATTTACGAAGGCGCAACCGAAGTGCAGAAACTGATCATTGCGCGCGAGCTGCTCAAGAACTCGCCGTAATCCATAGCCAATAAAAAGAGGAGACACAGTTGGAAAGATCTGCCCATATTGATACATTTGCCCGCGACAATCTGCCACCCGTCGAGCTTTGGCCCGAATTTTTGCTCGACGGTAATTCCGATGTCGCTTATCCGGCCCGTTTGAACGCTGCTGTAGAGCTGGTCGATCGTCATGTCGAACAAGGCCGCGGCGACAATATCGCGTTGCGTTGGCCCGAGGGTAACGAAAAAAAGTCATTGTCCTATGCCGAGCTTAAACGCCTGACCGACCAGATCGCCCAGGTACTGGTCGAAGACATGGGGCTGGTGCCTGGCAACCGCGTGTTGCTGCGTGGCCCTAATAACCCCATGATGGCGGCCAGTTGGTTGGCGGCCGTCAAGGCCGGTCTGGTCACTGTACCCACCATGCCTTTGCTGCGCGCATCAGAAATCAAGCCGGTTGTTGATAAAGCTGAAATCACGGCTGTGTTGTGCGACAAGCGTCTTGCTGACGAAATCGAGCATTGCTTCGACGCTGCGCATCCGGCGTATTGCCCGTCGCTTAAAAGTGTTCGTTACTTTTGCGACAATGGCCCCGATGCGCTCGAGACATTGGCTGCGGCCAAGTCGGGCCAGTTTCAGGCCTGCGACACTGCAGTCGACGATGTCTGCCTGATTGCGTTTACCAGCGGTACGACAGGCAAGCCCAAAGGGTGCATGCACTTTCACCGCGATGTTCTGGCTATGTGCGACACCTTCTCGAAGCACATTCTCAAGCTCGACGCAGGCGACATCATTTGCGGTACGCCGCCGTTGGCCTTTACGTTCGGGTTGGGTGGCATGCTGTGTTTCCCGCTGCGTGTCGGTGGCTCGACGGTACTTATCGAAAAGCTGTCGCCCGACGAACTGCTGGCCAAGGTCGAGCAGTTTGGGGTGACGACAACCTTTACCGCTCCGACGTTTTATCGCCAGATGGCGGCCCTGGTTGGCAAATACAACCTGTCCAGCCTGAAGCGCACAGTATCGGCAGGTGAAGCCTTGCCAGACACGACACGTCAGCTTTGGAAAGAAGCGTCAGGCATTGAAATGACCGACGGTATCGGCGGCACCGAAATGATCCACGTGTTCGTGTCCAGCCCACCCGAAGACGTGCGACGTGGCGCCATTGGCAAAGTTGTGCCCGGCTATATTGCGCAAGTTGTCGACGATGATTTCAACCCGGTGGGTACGGGTGTTGTTGGTCGGCTGGCCATTAAAGGCCCGACAGGCTGCCGTTATCTGGCCGACGATCGTCAAACGGTCTATGTCCAGAATGGCTGGAACTTGCCTGGCGACACGTTCAAAATGGACGAAGACGGCTACCTTTACTACCAGGCGCGTAATGACGACATGATCATTTCGGCCGGCTACAACATTGCCGGGCCCGAAGTCGAAGACGCCATGCTCAAGCACGAGGCTGTTGCTGAATGCGGTGTGGTCGGTCAGCCCGACCCCGAGCGCGGCAACATCGTTAAAGCTTTTGTGGTGCTCAAGCCTGGCTTCGAAGGTAATGCTGCGTTGGTCAAGGCATTGCAAGACCACGTCAAAGCCACCATCGCTCCGTACAAATACCCGCGCGCTATCGAGTTCGTCGCCAAGCTGCCGCGCACTGAAACAGGCAAATTGCAACGGTTCGTTCTTAGGCAACAAGCCCAACAGAGCTAACTATTTTTTGATTTTTATTTGATTTACACGAGGCAATCATGAAAATTTTGCAACCCCCAAATTGGACCGAACCCCGCGGTTACGCCAACGGTACTATGGCCGAAATGCAACCCGGCAGCCGTTTGATTTTTGTTGGGGGCCAGATCGGCTGGAATGCCCAGCAGCAGTTCGAAACCGACAACTTGGCCGAGCAGGTTGGCCAGACGTTGCGCAACATTGTCGACGTGTTGAAAGAGGGCGGCGCTGGCCCCGAACACATTACCCGCATGACTTGGTATGTGGTCGACAAGCAAGAGTACACCTCGCAGCTACGTGAAATCGGCCAGCATTACCGTGCCACTATCGGTCGCAACTTCCCGGCCATGACGGCCATCGAAGTGGCCGCCCTGATCGAAGACCGTGCGCGCGTTGAAATCGAGGTGACTGCGGTCGTGCCTCCGGCTGCCTGATCTTTCGACTGATCGGTAAATCCAGAAAAACGCCCCGGGGTATCTAATACCCCGGGGCGTTTCTGTTTTTGCGTTACGCTGAACCCAGTAAGGTCTGAGCCAGGCGGAACCGTGCGTTGAGCGCGATAACCGGGTCCTTGCATGCAACAGTCAAGGGCCCCGGCGCTATCTACAAGGCCTATAGCTTTGCAAACACCTCTTCGGCAGCGTCAAGAGTTGCATTGATGACGTCGTCGTCGTGTGTGGCCGATACAAACCCGGCCTCGAAGGCTGACGGCGCAAAGTAAATGCCTTTGATCAGCATGGCATGGAAGAACTTCTTGAACAGCTCGACATCACATTCGGACACTTCGGCTAAGGTCGTCGGGATACGTTCGCGGAAATACAGGCCGAACATACCACCGACGTAATCGGCGCTAAACGGAATGCCGGCGTTTTCGGCGCGCTCAGCCAGGCCATCGGCCAATTTGCGGGTTTGGGCTTCCAGGCGGTCGTAGAAGCCCGGCTCGGATAGCAACTTGAGGGTGACCAGGCCTGCAGCAACCGCGACGGGGTTGCCGGACAGCGTGCCCGCCTGGTAAACAGGCCCCAACGGGGCGACGTATTCCATGATGTCGGCCCGGCCGCCAAATGCACCGACTGGCATGCCGCCGCCAATGACTTTGGCTAACGTGGTGATGTCGGGTTTGACGCCTGTTAGACCTTGAACCCCTTGCGGGCCGACACGGAAGCCGGTCATGACCTCATCGAAAATCAGCAATGCGCCATGTTTGGTGCATAGTTGGCGCAAGGCTTCGAGGAAGCCCGGCTGCGGGCGAACCAGATTCATGTTGCCGGCGATGGGTTCGACAATAATGCAGGCGATTTCGTCGCCGTGGGCCTTGAAGGCGGCTTCGACGGCATCGATGTTGTTGAAGTCGAGCACCAGTGTGTGCTGGATGAACTCGGGCGGTACGCCGGCCGACGTCGGGTTCCCGAAGGTGAGCATACCGGAGCCTGCCTTGACGAGCAGGCTGTCGGCGTGGCCGTGATAGCAGCCTTCGAATTTGATGATCTTGGAGCGTTTGGTGTAACCGCGGGCCAGCCGGATAGCGCTCATGGTGGCTTCGGTGCCCGAACTGACCAGGCGCACTTTTTCGATAGAGGGTAGGCGCGCCACCAAGGCTTCGGCAATTTCGATTTCGGCTTCGGTGGGTGCCCCAAACGACAGGCCGTTGACGGCAGCATCTTGGACGGCTTTGATGACTTCGGGGTGGGCGTGGCCCAGGATGGCGGGGCCCCATGAGCCGACATAGTCGGTATAGCGTGTGCCTTGGGCATCCCACACATAGGGGCCGTTGGCGCGCTCAATAAAGCGCGGAACGCCACCCACCGAGCGGAAGGCCCGAACTGGCGAGTTGACCCCGCCGGGAATAGTTTGAGAGGCACGTTCGAAGAGGGCGGTATTACGTGGCATGGGCGGTATCTTTGAGCAAGTAAAAGTTAAAACAGGGCGGCGAAGCGTGCCGCGGTTGCCCGGACATCGGGCTGATCGAAAAGGCCGCCGATAACGGCAAGGCTATCGGCTCCGGCGCTAACGACCTGGGATGCATTATCGGCCGTAATGCCGCCGATAGCCACCAGAGCGACGGGTGGTTGGTCATTGAAAAGGCTGCGTACCTGCGCGAAAAGCGCAAGTGGTGCGCGAACGGCATCGGGTTTGACAGATGATGTAAATACAGTGCCAAAAGCTACATAGTCGACACCGTCGGCAATGGCAGTTTTGGCACGTTCAATTTCGTTGTAGCACGAACGACCGATAATTTTGCCGGGGCCGAGACGTTCGCGGGCTTGGCGGGCGGAGCCGTCGTCTTTGCCCAGGTGTACCCCGTCGGCGCCGACGGCAATGGCCAGATCGACGTCGTCGTTGATGATGAAAACAACGCCCAGCTGCCGGCAAAGTTGCGCCATGGCCAGGGCATGCCGGTGCGACAGCGTTGGCGACAACTGTTTTTGTCGCCACTGGAGTGTTTTCATCCCACCCAGAGCGGCGGACGTAACGGCTTCGTGCAGTGCCTCGAAGTGTGTGGTGTCGGGCGTGATGCCATACAGGCCGCGGGGGAGACGTTGTGCGTGGGTCATGGTGCTGTGCGGTTGATGAGGCGTGAACCCATGCCGGGCCGGAAGGTGCGTGCAGTGAGTTCGACGGTTGCTTTGATGGCGTCTTCTGCCGCACCCGGTAAGGCCTTACCTTGGCCCAGCGCTACCGTCAGCGCGCAGGCCAGGGGTCCGTCGAGGTTGGCGGTACGAGCCTGCGGGGCATGCCACGCCCAGTTGAAGACTTGCTGGTCGGGGCCGCGCAAGACATAGGCCCGATGACCCGGCCGAAGTGTTTCGCCCGTCGTGAGTACCCAGGGTGTGCCAAAGCTGCGTAAGGTGTCGGCCAGATGGCCGGCCCCCCGCCCGGGCAGAACGCCGTCGTTGCCCCACTGCGACAGCAGGCTGTCTTCAATAATGACCAGGTCGGTTTGCGGGAGCAAGAGTTCGCAGAGCGCGGCGTTGACCTCTTCGAGGTCGTGTTCGTTGCTGGCAAAAACCTGAGGCACGCCGGCCAAATGAACCACCAATGGAACATCGGCATAGTCGGCCGCAATTTGTGCCAGCACCCGGACAGCATCGGTGGTGTACAGCGGCCCAGCCTTGATGGCACGCACCGACATATCTTCGAGCAGGCAGCGTGCCTGGTCGTCGATGATGTCGGGACTGATGTCCTGGACGTCTTCGACGTTGGCGGTGTCTTGGATATGCAGCGCGGTGATGGCGCTGATGGCGTGGCCGCCCAGAGCGGCGCACGTAATGGCGTCGGCCGGCAAAAATGCCGAACCGGTTGGGTCGAATGGACCGAAAACGAGGACGATAGGGGGCGACGCTTCTTGCACTGAGGGAAACCCGGTTACTATTGGGATTAATCGAATTGACCCCATTCTATAGGATACCTGCCCTTGCCTTGGGCAGCTTTCAATATTTTCAGTGAGTAACAAGTAATGCGTACATGGATGTGTTTGATCTGTGGTTGGATTTATGATGAAGAAGCCGGGTTGCCCGACGAGGGTATTGCTCCCGGTACACGTTGGGAAGACGTTCCTCCCAACTGGGTGTGCCCCGAATGCGGCGCCCGCAAAGAAGATTTCGAGATGATGGAAGTTTAATTACCTTAAGGGGCGAGTCATGGCATCTGCTACACACCACACCGAACACCAGGTTGACTTGTCCAAACAGTTTTTGCTGGCCATGCCCGGCATGGTCGGCGGCGAGTGGGCCAACACGGTAGTTTTCTTGTGCGAACACAATAGTCAGGGTGCACTGGGCCTGGTGGTCAACCGGCCTACAGACCTTACCTTGGCCGATCTGCTCGAGCGTCTCTCCATCAGTTTCGCGCCCGGTGCCGCGGTTGCCGAGCAGCCCGTTTTTTATGGCGGCCCGGTGCATACTGACAGGGGTTTCGTGTTGCACACGCCAGGGCGTCAATATACGTCCAGTATCCCGTTGGGCGATGTTCTGCTCACCACGTCGCGCGATATTCTTGAAGATATCGCCGCGGGCAAGGGCCCCGACCATTATCTGGTGACGTTGGGGTACGCAGGTTGGGGCGCCGGTCAGCTGGAAAGTGAGCTGGCACAAAATGCGTGGCTCAATGTCGAATCATCCAATACCGTCATATTCGATGTGCCGTCCGAATCGCGCTACGAATCGGCGCTAGGCGTGTTGGGTATTCATTCTTCCATGCTGGCAGGTACGGCGGGGCATGCCTGAAGAAACCCTGTTGGCTTTCGATTATGGCCTGAAGAAAATAGGGGTGGCGCTGGCAAATACGCTAACGCGCCACGCCCGGCCTTTGACCATTATCACGGCCGAGCGCCGAGACTTGCGGTTTCAGGCTATAGCCAGCCTTATCAACGAATGGCGGCCCGATCGTGTGATTGTCGGCCTGCCGCTCGATACCTATGGCGCAGAGCAGTTGGCTACAACGCAGGCGCGTCGTTTCGCCAACCAGATTAACGGTCGCTTCGGTGTCCCGGTCGAGTTGGTCGACGAGCGAGGCTCCAGTCTCGAGGCGCAAGAGCGATTAGGCAGTCATCAGCCCGACGACGCGGTTGCAGCTGCTATTATCCTGCAGCGATACCTTGATGCTCCGGGTCAAGGTGCAACATCCTGAAGAGGTTATTTTGCGCGTAGTACTGTTTTTGATCCGAGTTCCCTTTGTGCTGTTATGGCTGGCTTCCAGCCTTTTTTGTGTCGCAACGATTTATCCCCTTGTCGGATTGCAAGGGCGGTCGCGGCTCAACAATATGTGGTCTCGCATGCTTATGGCCATATGCGGGGTCAAGGTTCAGGTGATTGGCCAGCCAGTCATGACGGGCTCCGCGTTATGGGTCGCTAATCATGTGTCCTGGATAGATATCTTTATCCTCAGCAGCGTTCGCTGCGTGGCGTTCATTGCCAAGCAAGATATCCGTAAATGGCCGGTTATCGGCTGGCTTGTCTATAAGGCGGGTACGGTGTTTATTGATCGCACCCAGCGCAATTCGGTGCGCCGCGTCGGCGAGCAAATGCAGGCCATGTTCGATACGGCTCAGGTGGTGGGGTTGTTTGCCGAGGGTACGACCAGCACGGGTTTCGATGTCTTGCCGTTTCATGCCAGTTTGTTCGAGCCGCCCCTGCGGGCCGGAGTTGTCATACAGCCGGTGGCCTTGAGGTTTTATCAAGGCACCCAGCGTAGCGATTTGTTGGCCTTTGTGGGTGAACAAACCTTGGTCGGCAATATGTGGGTGCTGCTGGGCGCAACAGGCAGTCGCGTCGAGGTTGAATTTTTACCGCCCATTCCGCCATCGGAAAGCCAGCCCTTGGGGCGGGCCGAAGTCGCGACTCTGGTGCGCGAGCAAATTCGTCATGCGGTTATTTGTGCGCCAACGTCATAATTGTCGGCGGGCTTGAGCCTGGCGATTTAAGGTTTTTGCGCCTGTTTGCACGATACCTGCACCAATTTGTGATCGTGCAGGCGCAATGCAGTAAGTTTGCCGCCCCACACACAGCCGGTGTCCAGACAAATGGCGTCGGGTCGTATCATCAAACCCAGCGTCGACCAATGTCCGAAGACAATGGTATGGTCGGCCGTTGCCCGGTTGGGTACGTCGAACCACGGGATCAGGTCGCCGTTGGTTGACGCATTGGGTGCGTTTTTGTAGCTGAACTCCATGTGCCCTTTTTTATTGCACATGCGAATCCGCGTCAGGGCATTGATAATCACCCGCAAACGCTTGTTATTGCCCAGGTCGTCACGCCAGTCGGCTGGTTCGTTACCATACATTTTTTCAAGCGTGCGCTTCCAGTTGGGTGAGCGCAGTGCGGCCTCGACTTCGCTGGCCAGCGCCAGGGTCTTGTCGACGTCCCATTTGGCCAGTACGCCCGCATGCACAAGCAGGTGACCGTGGGCGTAGTGCGCTAATGGGCGGTGACGCAGCCAGGTAATGATTTCGTCGGCATCAGGGGCTTTTAAGATGTCGGCTATGGTGTCCGACTTGCCGGGCTTGCGCACCCCAGCAGCCACCGCAAGCAGGTTTAGGTCGTGGTTGCCCAGCACGGTAACGGCTTTTTTCCGCATGCCCATGATGTGTCGTACGGTTTCAAGCGAACGGGGGCCGCGGTTGACAATGTCGCCAGCGAACCAGAGCTCGCGATTTCTATCGGCCGACAGGTCGGGGTGCTTGAGTAGGTCTTCAAGGGCATGACAGCACCCCTGAATATCGCCGATCATCCAGATGTCGTGATGTCTGGTCATCGGGCCGGCCGGCTGAACGGGTTGCGGCTGACCATGAATCGCCTGACGTTATGCTGGTTTTCCATCAAGATAAGCGCGCCAAGGGCCAACAATAACGCCGCAATGTTGGGGACGAGGGCTGTGACCCAGGGTGCCCATTTGCCGAGCATGCCGACGTTAAGCGCTAACTGGTTGATCATGAAAAAACCGACACCTAGCAAAATACCCACAAACACCTTGCCGCCAACGCCGCCGCGGCGGGTTTGCATAAAGCCAATGGGTGCCGCAATGGTGATCATGACCAGCAAGGTGAACGGGTACGCTAGCTTGCGCCACAGGGCGACGACTTCGCGGTCGGTTTGCAGGTTATTGGACTCAAGGTAGCTGATGTAGTCGGTCAATACCGAAATTGACATGCGTTCGGGTGTCAGAATACGAGCGATCAGGCGTTCGGGTGTAAGCGATGTGGGCAGGCTGCGTTGTTCGACACGATTAACTTGTGTGACCGGCATGTCGGGCACTTTGGCATCAGCTAGAGCCGAAATGGCCTGCGCATTTACGGCAGTTTCGGTGACCTGGTTCATGATCAAGGCGCCGTCGGCGAAGTAGCCGTCTACTGCTTGCGAATATGTGGCGAGTTCTTGGCCGTGACGAAACTCGTACAGCGTAATGCCGCCAACCCCGCCATTAGGCTTCAATTCAGCAATGTTGATCACACGCGTGCCGTTATCCGGGGCTTCTTCTTTGAACCAGTAGCCGCTGTTCAGTCGGCCGCCGCCAGCGCGCCCGAGTAATTGCAGGGTGGTTTCGCTTGTTTTGATTTCGGCCGCGGGGGTAACGATTTCAGACAAGATGAAGGCGCCGACGACCCAGGGGATGGTAATAACCCACAACATGCGCATGAGCTTCATGCCGCTGACGCCCGATACCCGGAAAATGACCAGTTCGTTGCGTTGCGCCAGGCTGGCCAGGGCAAGAATGGCCCCGATCAGCAAGCCTATGGGCAGCAATTCGTAGAGTCGCGTTGGCATTTGCAGCGCCTGCAGATAAAACAGGTTCAGCAGGGTGAATTTTTCACCGACGTCTTCCAGGTCTTCGATGAGCGCAAAAAAGGTAAATAAGCCCAGCAGTGCCAGTAAGACAACGGCACATGAGCGATTGATTTCGCGGGCAAGATAGCGACGAGCGGTGCGCATGAAGATTCAAATCAAAAAAGCCAAGTCGTAAGCTTAACAAACGACGCGCTATCGTGCGTTGTAATGCCACGATAAGGTGGTGGGTATGTTGTTGCCCAGTTCACGGAATGTCGACCATACGCATGCGCCGGGTAAGCGTGGCGGTGCGCGATTGCAGGTAAGTGGTGTTGCCGCGCCGGTCGTAGTAAGCGGGGTTGGGCAACATGGCGGCCAGGCGGGCAGCCTGTGCGCTGCCAAGCTGTGCCGCATCGCGTTTGAAGTAGTGTTGTGCGGCGGCCTGTGCGCCAAAAACATTGACGCCCCATTGCGCAATGTTCAGATAAAGCTCCAGAATGCGCTCTTTACTCATGACGGCTTCTATCATGTAGGTCAGGACAAGTTCTTGCCCTTTACGCAAGTAAGAGCGGTCGCTCGAAAGGAACAGGTTTTTTGCCAGTTGCTGGCTGATGGTTGACCCGCCGCGGATCCGGCTGCGGCCTTCGTCTGCCATTTGAATGTTGTATTCGAAGGCGCGTTTTATGGCTTCCCATTCGACGCCGCTGTGGGTCATGAAGTTGGCGTCTTCGGCCGCCACGACGGCGCGTTTCAAGTTCGGGCTGATACGGTCGTAGGGCACCCACTCGAAAGCAATTCGGGCATCGGGGTTATCGGCACGCAGTTCGGTTAGCGTGGCACGCATGAAGGCGCTGGTGTTGGGGTTGTTAAAGTTCAGCCAAACCACCATGACAAACAGGCCGAACTGATACAGCAGCAGGCCGAACAGGCCTAGCAGTGCAAAGAGTCCGGCGAGTCTGGCTTTTGACATTGGCTGGGGGCTCCGCTTATAGGTTGGCGTGCAATTGCGCGCGCAGCGCGATCAGCACAGGGCCGACATCGGGCAACACGCCATTCCAGATCTGGAAGCTGACGGCAGCTTGCCCGACCAGCATACCCAGCCCGTCGCAGACGTGCGCCGCCCCGGCGCTTTCGGCCCAGCGCATGAATGCTGTGGGCCGGGTGGCGTAGAACATGTCATAGGCAAGGGCGTTTGGTGCAAAGCGCGCGCCCGGCAGGTCCGGGGCCTTGTCGTCGATGCTGCTCGACGTCGCATTGATGACGATATCCCATTGACCGTCGGCCGAGTCCAGACCTCCGGCGCTGAGGGACAAGGCATAGGTCGGGGCAGCGTCCGTCATGGCGGCGTGCAAGGCCATGGCCTTTTCGACAGTTCTGTTGACAATGTGGAGTTTGGTGCATCCGGCCTCTAGAAGCGGCAGCGCGACACCTTTCGCCGCTCCACCAGCGCCCACCAGCAAAATGCGTTTCCCGGTCGGGTTTTGCCCCTGGCGCTCAAGGTCGTTCAGCAGCCCGATACCGTCGGTGTTGCATCCTTTAAGCTGGCCGTCTTGCATCCACAACGTGTTGACTGCACCGGCAACGCGGGCGCGTTCCGACAGGCCGTCTTTTGCCATTTGCCAGGCCTGTTCTTTAAACGGGACAGTCACGTTCAGGCCGACACCGCCATCGTCAAAAAATTGCTTTACCGTGCCCGCAAAATTGTCGAGTGGCGCGCACAACCTTTCGTAGACCAGTGATACCCCGGTTTGAGCGGCAAACGCCTCATGGATAAACGGTGAACGGCTGTGGGCGACAGGATTGCCAATGACGGCAAATTTTCGAAGTGCAGGGTTGGAGATGGGGGGCGCTGGGGTAGTCATTGGGTGATCAGTTGGTCGTTGGTGAAGTGCCAGGTTCGGGTAATGGCCAGAATATCCAGGTCTTTTGCGACTTCGGGTGGTAAAGGAGGGAACGGCGCAGCCAGTTGCACAATGCGCCGGGCTGCCAGGTTCAGTACCGGTTCGGACGATGGTCTGTTGATCTCGACACGCTCAAGAGAGCCGTCTTTTCTGATGTAGGTGGTGAGCTGTAGCGTACCGTAGATTTTGCCGCGTGCTTCTTGTGGGTAATGCGTGGTACCGATCTGTTCGATTTTTTGCCGCCAGGCTTCGACATATTGCGCATAGGCAGCTTGTTGCGCGGCTGGCCCTACAAACTGCTGCTTGGGTCGTGCGTTGTAACGTTCGATGCGCTCTTTCAGTGCTGCAATTTGTGCGGCAAGCAGAGCACTGTCCTGGATACGGTTGTCTTGGCCGGGATCATCTGATTGCTGCAGCAGATCGGGTCGTTGTGCTGTATTGACCTGCAGGCGGGCCTCAAGCTGGGTCAGCAATTGCTCTTGGCGCGCCTCCAGCTCGGCTTGGCGTTTGCGCATGGCTTCCAGAATGATTTCATCGGCTGCCTCGGTGCTGGTGCGCGGTAATGGGGTGCTGGCTACGGCGTTGTTGTTTGCCGTGTTGCCGCCGGCGTTCAGGTTGTTTTGTGCAGTCACCTGCGGTGCAACCGGAGCCGCTTCGGTGTGCGCGTTAACCAAGGTGACATCGAGCGATTGTGCCGGTGGGCGGGTTGGTTGCTGTGTGTGGGTAAAGCGCAGGGCCAGTGCCGCAGCGTGCAAAATCAGGGACGCCGCGATACCAATGTAAAGATAGGTTTTGCGCTCTATGGCCCACACGCGACTCATGGCTCCGGTGAAAGGGTCTCGATAAGGCGGCAATGAATCTCGAGCGAAAGCTCGTCGTAGCCTGTTATTGCCAGTTTGACCTGCGTACCGCGTTCGAGTTCGGGCAGACCGCCCACCCGGGTTACTAAGGGCGCACAATCGAACCTGACTAGGTCTTCGCGCAGTACGCTGGCGGTGACTTCGGTAATGCCTTGTTGTTGCAGCCAACGCAGGCACCAATAGCGTTCCATGGTGGACTGGAACTCGCCCCATGCGGCGTACTGCGCATCAAAGGCGCCAATAATGGCGAACAGGTCGGCTTCTTTGGGCTTGAAGGGCGCAACCAGTCGTGCCGATACGCCATGTTGTGCTGCGGCGATAATTTGCCCCTGATTGATCAGGTCGACATAGCGTCGCAAAGGCGAGGTGCACCATGCATACTGGGGCACGCCAATAGCTTCGTGGGGGAGCGCTTGCGTCGACATGCGAACACGCCCGGCCTGTTGCGAACGGTAGATGCCGGGCACGCCATGCTGGGCCATAAAAGCACCCCACAGTTTATTGGTCAGGATCATGTACTCGGCCACCAGGCGATCAAGCGGCGCGTTGCGTTGGCGCGGCACCAGCTTGACGATGCTTTCCGGGTCGTCTGGCGGGCCTTCGAGGTAAAACGAGTATTCGGTCCGGGTGTTGTTTTCCGGTTTGCCGCGTACGGCCTCACGTTCGCGGTTCAGGTGTCGCGAAAACTGCCATAAGGGGCGCAACCAATGCCCATAGGGCAGCGGTGCTTCGGGCGTGTCCAGCGCTTCTTCGGTCACGTCTGCATCCAGCCAGTTGTGCCGCAGGTTTTCTTTGACGCTGATGCGCTCAAGGCGGGTCTCGGTCGCGCTGACTTCTCCGGTCTCGAGGTTGGCCGTGACGTACAGCGACAAAGCGGGTTTGATTTGCCCGGCGTCCAGCGAGAACGCCTGGATCAGCGGTTCGGGCAGCATCGACACCTTTTGGCCGGGCATGTAAACCGTAGACATGCGGTTGCGTGCCATGTCGTCGAATTCGTTGCCGCGCTTGATCAGCAGGCCTGGGGCCGCAATGTGGATACCGATACGTACTTCGGAGGCTGAAATCGGGGTGACTGACAAGGCATCATCAACCTCGGTCGTGGTGATGTCGTCGATTGAGTAGGCCTCGACATCGGCAAACGGCAGTTCGTCTTCAACGGGCGGGATATCGAGCGTTTTGAGCTCGTGCCCCTTCGGGAAGTGGGTGGCGAAGAAGCGATCGCGGTGAAGCTTGAGCGGGTTGGGCCAGGCGCCGACCTGAAGCAATAATTTTTCGGGGCTTGTGCCCAGTTGAGTGACGGCCGCATCAAACGCCTTCCACTGCAAGGAGTTTTTGTCGGGCTTGACCAAAAAGCTTTGTGCAACAGCGGCCAAGTCTTCCGGTAGTCGACCTGCAACCAATTCATCCGTCCAGGCTTGTTGCTGTTCGGCTTGTTTTTGCTTTTTTTCGATGGCGGCCAAAGCGGCTTTGAGTATGTCAGGTGGAGCTGGACGGTATCTACCCTTACCGCGTCGATGAAAATAGGCCGGTGCGCTGTTCAGCGCAAAAATAAGAGCTGCCTTTTCAGTAGCCGACGGGGGGTGGCCGAAATACTCTTGCGCAAAGGCAATGGCTTCGAATTCGTCTTGCGGCGCACACTCCCACAAAAAATCAATTTCCAACGTGTCTGCCAGCGCATGCGCCTGAGCCAGGAGGGCTTGTGGCGCGGGCTGCTCGAATTGGAACAGTACGTGGGCTGCTTTTATTTTGCTGCGTTTTCCGCTTTCGGACTCGACCTGCAGGGTTGAGTCGCTTTGCGAAAAGATTTTTTCAGCCTTGAATGCGCCACTGTCTTCGTAGAGAACGTACATATATCGTTGTGTTTTTATCGTTGCGTTTGGGGTATGGCCCGAATGAATTGCATGACTTCGGGCAACCAGCGCGGGAAGTCGGAAATGCCGTGGTCGCTGCCGCTGACGATGCGGCTTTGGCACCCTGCGTACCAAGCTGCCATTTCTTTCCAGTCAAGCACTTCGTCGCCCGTACACGCCATTAAAAAATAGCGGCTGTGCATCTGGGGCTTTGGAAATGCAAGTGCGGCGAGTTCGTCGACATGCCTGGGCAAAAAAACGAAAGGTTCGGTGCTGTGGTATTGCTGGTGTGTGCCGACTTGAGTGGCCAGGTCGCGTGCGGCGTAAATGACCGGGTTGAGCAAAACGGAACGACAGCCGCGAGTATGCGCCAGGTGACCGGCGTAATAGCCCCCAAGCGACGAGCCCACAAGGGTGACGCCAGCCGGGTCGCTTGCATGCGAGTCAATAAGATTGTTGCATAAATCGATAGTGGCCTGCGGGCTGGCCGGCAGTTGCGGACAATGCCAGTGGTCGGTCAGGTTCAGGTCGGCAACGGCTTGTGCTAGCCACTGGGCCTTGGCGGATTGCGGTGAGGAGCGAAAGCCGTGCAAGTAAAGAATCATGGGTGGGGTTGCTGTAAAGCAGCAAGGACTTTTTGGTGGATACCGCCGAAACTGCCGTTGCTCATGATCAGGATATGGTCGCCGGCAGTGGCGGCGGCAACGATGGCTTGTACCAGTGTGTTCAAGTCGTGATGTGCGTGAGCTTTTGTACCCAGGGGCGCCAGTACCTGGGTTGGGTCCCAGCCCAGGGCGTGTTTGCCTTGTGTTTCGCCAAAGCAAAACACTAAGTCGGCATCTTGCAAGGCGCCGGGCAGTTGTGCGGCCATGGTGCCCAGTTTCATCGTGTTCGAACGTGGTTCGATGACGGCCAGAATGCGGGCCTGACCGACTTGCCGGCGCAGGCCGGCCAGCGTCGTAGCAATGGCCGTGGGGTGGTGGGCGAAGTCGTCGTACACCGTAATGTCGGCGATGGTGCCGCGCACTTCCATGCGCCGCTTCACCCCGCCAAAGCTCGACAGCGCCAGCAGTGCTTGCGCGGTGTCGACCCCCACGTGGCGCGCTGCTGCCAAGGCGGCCAGCGCGTTCAGCTTGTTGTGTTCGCCGGTCAGGCTCCAGGTGACGTCGCCTACGGGTGTGCCGTCTTGAATGACACTGAAGTGGGTAGCATGGCCTTGATCGCGATACTGCCAGTGGCCGTTGTCGCCGAAGTCGACAACGGGCGTCCAGCAACCGCGTGCGATGACGCGGTCGAGAGCAGGCGCATTGGCGGGGCGTATGACTTGCCCGCTGGCCGGCACGGTGCGAAGCAAGTGATGAAACTGAGTTTCGATGGCGTCCAGCGTCGGGAAGATATCCGCATGATCGTATTCAAGGTTGTTTAGTATCGCGGTACGCGGCCGGTAATGTACAAACTTTGATCGCTTGTCGAAAAAGGCTGTGTCGTATTCGTCGGCTTCGATGACGAAGAATTTTTGTGCCGGGTTGAACCGGGCCGATACTTTGAGGCCCGGGGCGATGCCGCCAATCAGGAAGTTGGGGGCTAGCCCAGCTTGTTCCAGTATCCAGGCCAGCATCGAGCTGGTTGTGGTTTTCCCGTGTGTGCCGGCAACAGCCAGAACATGTTGCCCTTGCAGAATGTTTTCGCCCAGCCATTGCGGGCCCGACGTGTAAGGCAAGCCAAGGTCAAGAATGGCTTCCATCAGCGGGTTGCCGCGCGTCACAACGTTGCCCACGATGAACAGGTCGGGTTTAAGGTCGACCTGGTCGGCCCCGAAGCCTTCGGTCAGGGTGATGCCCTGTTCTTCAAGCTGGGTGCTCATGGGGGGGTAGACACCGGCGTCGCAGCCCGTGACAGTGTGGCCTGCCGCGCGGGCGATCAGGGCCAAACCGCCCATGAAGGTCCCGCAGATCCCCAAAATATGTATGTGCATTCGTTTTCTCCTGGCTGCCTATTGTAGTCAGCCGGTAGTGCCGCGCTTGAATAACGGCGATGTTAAAATCCATTTTATGATGATGCGTCGTAAATTTTTGCAGCGTTGCCTGGGCATGTTTGCCGCAGGGCTTTTGGCCGTTGGGGGGTTACCCCATGCCGTGGCATCGTCGGCCGGGTTGTTTGGTCTTCAGTTTCCCGACTCCGACGGCACCCCGGTTCCGCTCGATCAGTGGCGGGGCGGTCCAGTGGTGGTTAATTTCTGGGCGACTTGGTGTCCGCCTTGTGTCAAAGAAATGCCCGACCTAGAAGCGCTTAAGCAAAAGTATCCTGGGGTGCAGTTTGTGGGGTTGGGGGTCGATACGGCTGCCAACATTAAAAAGTTCATTCCTAAGGTCAATGTGACGTATCCGTTGCTGGTCACGGGGTATGGTGGCATCGACTTAATGAAAACCTTGGGCAATCCAACAGGTGGTTTGCCGTATACCCTGGTGTACGATGCGTCCGGCAACGTCCTCGAACGCATTATGGGTCAGGTCAAGCCCGATCATCTCGACGCGATTTTGCAGCGTGTTTCAAAGCCTTGAGTACGTGTTGCTGCAATCCAATACGTTCCTGGGTTTTTGGGTATTTAATAGACAAATAACGCTCTTTAGCGTAAAAAGACGGTCTGTCTGTCGTAGAAAAGCATAAATGGCACAACACATTCTGGTTTTGCATGGCCCTAACCTGAACATGCTGGGTACCCGCGAACCCGGCATTTACGGGCGGCAAACGCTGGCCGATATCAACGCGCGCCTGGCCGAAGTCTGCGCCGAAGCCGATGCGGGTTGTGCTGTTTTTCAAAGCAACCACGAAGGTGAGCTGGTTGATCGCATTCAGGCGACCCGGCACGACGAAACAGAATTCATTATCATTAATGCAGGTGCTTACACGCACACCAGTGTGGCTATTCGCGATGCGTTGGCCGCAGTGGGTTTGCCGTTCATCGAAGTACATTTGTCCAACGTCTACAAACGTGAACCTTTCCGTCATCACTCGTATTTGTCGGATCAGGCGCAGGGCGTTATTGCAGGTTTAGGTGCCTATGGGTACGAGGCAGCGCTTCGTTATGCCCTGGCTCATTAGGTGCTGCGTTTCACCAATTAATTTTTTAACAATCATTACTCGAGCATCGCGCTGAATTGGCCTGATGCCGCGTTACGGGAAGTTTGTATGGACCTCAGAAAATTAAAAACCTTGATCGATCTCGTTGCCGAGTCCGGTATTGCCGAACTCGAAATCACCGAAGGCGAGGGTAAGGTACGCATCGTCAAATTCTCCCAGTCGGTTCAGCCGGTGGCCTACGTGCCCGAGGCCGCGCCTGTGCAGGCCGCAGCTGCGGCAGCACCCGCTGCCCCCGCCGAAGCCGCGCCCAAGGCGCCGCAAGGCCATATCGTCAAAGCACCTATGGTAGGTACGTTCTACCGTGCGCCTAATCCAGGGGCTTCGCCTTTTGTCGAGGTTGGCCAGTCGGTTAAAGAAGGCGATCCGGTGTGCATCATCGAAGCCATGAAGTTGCTGAACGAAATTGAAGCAGACAAGTCTGGCGTGATCAAAGAAATCCTGGTCGAGAATGGCGAGCCCGTCGAGTATGGCCAACCCCTATTTGTAATTGGCTGATCCATGTTTGAAAAAATCCTGATTGCCAATCGCGGTGAAATCGCCCTGCGCATTCAGCGGGCCTGCCGTGAACTGGGCATTAAAACCGTTGTCGTGTACTCCGAGGCCGACCGTTCGGCCAAGTACGTACGTCTGGCCGACGAGGCTGTTTGCATCGGCCCTGCGTCTGCCAAAGACAGCTACCTGAGTATGCCGGCCCTTATCTCGGCCGCCGAAGTTACCGACGCCGAAGCCATTCACCCTGGGTACGGGTTTTTGTCCGAAAACGCCGACTTCGCAGAGCGCGTTGAAAAAAGCGGCTTTGTTTTTATCGGCCCTCGCCCCGAAACCATTCGCCTCATGGGTGACAAGGTCAGTGCCAAGCACGCCATGATCGAAGCCGGTGTGCCGGTTGTGCCCGGCTCCGACGGCGCGCTGCCCGAAGACCCGCAAGAAATTTTGCGCATTGCACGCAACGTGGGTTACCCGGTCATTATCAAGGCTGCTGGTGGTGGTGGCGGTCGTGGCATGCGTGTGGTGTACACCGAGGCCGCGCTGCTTAATGCTGTGGGTATGACGCGCACCGAAGCCGGTGCTGCGTTCAACAACCCCGAGGTCTACCTCGAAAAATTCCTCGAGAACCCGCGTCACGTCGAAATCCAGGTGCTGGCCGACGGCGGACGTAATGCCGTGTGGCTGGGTGAGCGCGATTGCTCGATGCAGCGTCGCCACCAAAAGGTTATTGAGGAAGCGCCCGCTCCGCATATTCAGCGCAAGCTCATTGAACGCATTGGCGAACGTTGTGCCGAAGCCTGCCGCAAAATGGGTTATCGCGGCGCAGGGACATTCGAATTCTTGTACGAAAATGGTGAGTTCTTCTTCATCGAGATGAACACTCGTATTCAGGTCGAACATACCGTTACCGAAATGATTACAGGTGTCGATCTGGTTGCCCAGCAAATCCGGATTGCCGCCGGCGAAAAATTTACGCTCCGTCAGCGTGACGTCCAGTTCCGCGGCCATGCCATCGAGTGCCGTATCAACGCCGAAGACCCCTTCAAATTTACGCCCAGCCCGGGCAAAATCACCGCCTGGCATGCCCCGGGGGGGATGGGTGTTCGTCTCGATTCCCACGTATTCAGCGGTTACAGCATTCCGCCTAACTACGACTCCATGATCGGCAAGCTCATTACGTATGGTGATACCCGCGAGCAGGCGATTGCGCGTATGCAAATTGCCTTGTCCGAAATGGTGGTTGAAGGCATTCAAACCAACATCCCGCTGCACCGCGAGCTGATGCAAGACGCCCGCTTTGTCGAGGGTGGCACCAGTATTCACTATCTCGAACACAAGTTGTCGCAGCGTCCCTGATCGGGCCGTTCGTCAACAATCCGGAAGCTCTCATGCGTGAATTGGTGTTGAATTGTCCCGAAGCAGCGGCAGAGGCATTGTCCGACGCGCTGCTCGAGGCGGGTGTGCTGTCGGTGTCTGTAGAAGACGCCGACCGCGATACCGAAGCTGAACAGCCTTTGTTCGGCGAACCGGGTACCGAGCCCGAAGTGCAGGCGTGGCAACACAACCGTGTTGTTGCTTTGCTTCCCGATGGTGTTGACCCCGAGCACATCCTTGAGGCCGTGCGTGTCAATGCCGACCTGGGGCTCGACCTGTCTCATTGGGAAACACGCGAGGTGCCCGACGCTGACTGGGTTCGGGTAACGCAATCGCAGTTTGGCCCGATCCAGGTGGGTGAAAAAGTCTGGATCATCCCGAGTTGGCATCGTGATGATCAGATCGTGCCCGCATCAGACGACGTGGTCACGCTTGAGCTTGATCCTGGTCTGGCGTTTGGTACGGGCAGCCACCCTACAACACACTTGTGCCTCGAATGGTTGTCCGAAGTCATGACAGGGGCGCCCACCGTGCTCGATTACGGATGCGGTTCGGGTATTTTGGCCATTGCTGCACGTAAGCTGGGCTGTGGCCCTACCTGGGCGGTCGACATCGACCCGCAGGCAGTCACCTCGACGCAATACAACGCGTCAGTCAATCAGGTCGAATTGCAGGCTGGTTTGCCCGATGCCCTGCCCGAGGGCGATTTTGGCGTCGTTGTAGCCAATATTCTGTCCAATCCGCTCAAGATCCTTGCGCCCATGCTGTGTCATCGGGTGTCGCCTGGTGGTCATCTAGTGTTGTCAGGGGTGCTCGAGCGGCAGGCTGAAGAGGTCGCGCAAGCGTATGCCCCCTGGATAGCCATGTCTGTCTGGAAAGCCCGTGACGGCTGGGTATGTTTGCACGGCCAACGTGGCCAGTAATGTTTCTTCTGGCGTAGCGGTATGAAGCTGAACACCCGTTGCCCCGATTGCGGCACTGTCTTTGGGGCCAGCCTCGAGCAAATGAAGCTGCGCAAGGGGTATATCCGGTGCATTAATTGCGCCGGCATCTTCGACGGCTACGAGGCGGTCGTAGATGAGAAGTCGGCCGAAGACTACGTACCCGCAACGCTGCCCCAAGCGCCAGAGGATACGTTGCCGCCCGTGACGATTCCTGTACGAGGTCGGGCGCCTGCGGTGCCCGCACGACCCGAGCCTACGTTTGCGGCGCCCAGTGCCGGGCCTCGCTCACCACATACCCTCAATGATCGCGGCGCTGGCGTGTTCGAGTCCGATATCGAAGACGATGCGCCCGCATCGGACGCGCCTCGTATTTTCGTCGAGCCCAAAAATTATCGTAAGGTCAACGACAGCGTATTTTTAACCGATCGTCGACGTGTGTCGAGTGGGCGCTCGGGCGGGCTGCGTTGGGTGTTGGTATTGCTGATTTTGGGTCTGGCGGCCCTTTTGCTGGCTTATGCATTCCGTATGCAACTGGCGGCTGAGGTGCCATGGACTCGACCCTGGCTTGAGCGTGCATGCCTGCATCTTGATTGCACCGTCGACTATCCGCAGCGCATTGATCGCATCTCGATAATGGATTCTTCATTACGTGCGGCTGGCGCAGAAGCCGGACAGACTAGGCCTCCGTTGGGTGCGGCAGACGTGACTGAAATGGTGTTGACTGTTGTCATGCGCAATACCTACGACAAGCCGCAGCAGTGGCCGGCGCTTACACTCGACCTGGTCGATTTCTCGGGCGCCATTGTGTCGCGACGTATTTTGCAGCCCGCCGACTATCTTGACGATCAACAGCTCAGAGGCCCGTTCGGCGCGCAACAAGAGGTTCGTTTGCGTGTATCGGTGCCAGTTAACGGCTTGCGTATCAATGGTTATCAATTAGGCAAGTATTTTCCTTCAAAGGATTAAGATGGCAAAGAAAATAGTAGTTTGCGGTTCGGTTGCATTCGACACCATTACGGTTTTCGAGGGGCATTTCAAAGATCATATTTTGCCCGACAGCATCCAGTCGCTTAGCGTGTCTTTCTTCGTGCCGTCAATGCGTAAAGAGTATGGTGGTTGCGCAGGCAATATTGCCTACAACCTGCGTTTGCTGGGTGGGCATCCTGTGCCCGTTGGCACCGTTGGGGTCGATGCGTCCGATTATCTCGAGTACATGGGTAGTTTAGGTATCGACGTCAGCCAGGTTCGTGTCATTTCCGACATGTTCACGCCCCAGTGCTTTATCACGACAGACCTCGACAACAACCAGATTGCTTCGTTTCACCCCGGTGCCATGGTGCGTTCGGCAGAAAACGATTTTGATGGCAACGGTGCGGTGTGGGGCATTGTGTCGCCCGACTCCAAAGAGGGTATGTTTGCCCATGCTCGACGCATGAAAAATGCCGGTATTCCGTTCGTGTTCGACCTGGGGCAGGCCATGCCGCTCTTTTCAGGCGACGATCTTCACGAAATGATCGATATGGCTACCTTGTTGACGGCTAACGACTACGAGGCCAGCGTGATTGCCCAGCGTACCGGTGTGTCCATGGAGGCCTTGTCCGAACGACTGAAGGCAGTTGTGGTCACGCGCGGTGCCGAAGGTGCTACCGTGTTCCAGAACGGGAACTCGACGCATATTGATCCGGTCAAAGTTAGTGATGTAGTTGACCCAACAGGGTGCGGCGATGCCCACCGCGCGGGTTTGTTGTATGGGTTGTCCGAAGGCTGGGCCTTGCACGACGCCTGTTGTTTGGCGAATGTCATGGGCGCGATTAAAATTGGTTCACGCGGCCCGCAAAATCATCAGCCTGGGCGCGATGACATCGCGGCCATGCTTCAGCAACATTATGGGCTGGCATTGCCGGCAGCAGTTTAATTATCGGGCCTTGCGTCCAAGGCCTAAAGGAGCATCGAAATGGGTTCGACAGTTACAACACATGTTCCATCGCGTGGCGGTCGCTGGGCTGCATTGGCGGTTGCGGTAGGTAGTCTGGCGGTTATTGCAGGGTGTGCCAATCCCTCGGCATCCAGCTCTGTCTATACCTATGGTCAGGCGCAACAAGAGCAAATCATGCGCATGGGCACTGTGGTTTCGGTGCGTCCTGTCACCATTCAAAACGAGAAGTCGTCGGGCGCTGGCATGATTGCAGGTGGCGCTTTGGGCGGTGTTGCCGGTAATGCTGTGGGCGGCGGTTCGGGCCGTGCGATTGCAACGGTAGGCGGCGCTATTTTGGGCGGTTTGCTGGGTAACACCATCGAAAACCAGGTCGGTAAAACCCAAGGGCTCGAAATCACCGTACAGCTCGATAACGGCGAAACACGCGTTATTGCACAGGCGGCCGACGTAGCTATTTCGGCCGGTCAGCGGGTGCGTGTTATTAGCGGCCAGGGCCCAACCCGCGTCGTGCCCATGTAAGAACGGTTAAAGAAGTTAAAAAAAACGCTGCTATAAAAGCAGCGTTTTTTTTGGTTGATTAACGTTGCGGGCTTAAACCCCGAAGAGCCGGTACGCAAAGCCTTCGAGCACCATCATGACGACTTGGGCCACGATAAGCAGCACCAGGGGTGAGAAGTCGATGCCCCCTGGGCTGGGAAGAATGCGGCGGATAGGGTCGAGCAGTGGGGCAGTAAGTGTTTGCAGTACGGGCATTAACGGGGCCATGGGGTTAACCCACGACAGTACAACTTGAATGAGCGTGAGCCACAACACCAGGTTGAACGCCCATTTAAGTACCGTGAGAAAGCTGGCGACCAAGGCGCCCAGCAATCCGTTGACGACAGGCAAGTGGCCGGTGAGTACGAAGAAGGTCAGGAGCAAAAAGACCAGCGCGGTCAGGTAGGCGGCCAGCAGGCTGGGCCAGTCGAGGAACTTGCTGGCTGGGATGACTTTTTTGATAGGTTGCACCAGCCAGTCGGTAATGCGTAAAACTGCCTGAGCGTACGGGTTGAACGGATGCAGGCGGATTGCGTACATCCAGGCGCGGATGATGAGCGCAATGCCAAACAGCGAGAAGACGATGTTGATAATGAAGTGCAGGATATTGCCAAACATGAGTAGTCGCCAGCCTGAAAGTTAACAACGGCACATTGTCGCACGAGCGCAGGGCTTGCGCATGCAGAAACACTGCTGCTCAGCTGGCCGGTAAAGGCACGCTTGATGGCAGACCTTGTTTGCATATGCTGTCGTGTCAATAAAAACTGCCTGGCATGGCCAGGCAGTTTGAAGGAAGTAAAGCCGGTACTTTTAAAGCTTAAGGCCTGTCGCCGGTGGGGAAGGGCCACGATGCGACGGGGTTTACCGTTTTTTTGGCTTCGGTGGCTTGAGCGCCTTTGCTGGCTTTGGCTTCAGCTTTGGTTGCTTTGGCTTTTTTTTCTTTCTTGGCTTTTTTTTCGGTTTTCTTTTCTTCTTTTTTGGCCTTGGGGGCGTCGGCTTTAGGCGCTGCCGATTTTGCCGGCGCCGCTTTTTTAGCTACAGCTTTTTTGGCAGGAGCAGCAGCGGCTTTAGTGGCTGCTTTTTTTGCGGGCACTGCTTTTTTGGCAGGTGCTGCTTTCTTTGCTACTGCTTTCTTGGCTGGCGCAGCTTTTTTCGCGACGGCTTTCTTGGCCGGTGCTGCTTTTTGGGCTACTGCTTTTTTAGCTGGCGCTGCTTTTTTAGCAACTGCCTTTTTTGCCGGCGCTGCTTTTTTGGCTACGGCTTTTTTGGCAGGCGCAGCTTTTTTAACAGCCGCTTTTTTTGCGGGTGCGGCCTTGGTTGCCGTTACTGCTTTTTTAGCGGGCGCTGCTTTGGTTGCTGCAACTTTTTTTGCTGGTGCTGCTTTTTTTGCAGCGGCTTTCTTTGGTGCTGCCTTCTTGGCTGTAGCCATAGTGATGCTCCTTGAGAATGAATCGTACAGAACGTCCACCCATTTGATATGGCCCCCACATTATGGTGCGACCCATTTCAAATGGCACAAGCGTGCAAAGTGCACAGCACCCGGCACGCTATGAGTCTAACGTAAGCAGTAACACTATCCAAGCATTATTCCCAGCTTAGGGCCCCACCTGTTTGATATTCGATGACACGTGTCTCAAAAAAGTTGCGTTCTTTCTTGAGATCGATCATTTCTGCCATCCAGGGGAAGGGGTTTTCTTCTTGCGGGAAGAGTGGCTCGATACCGATTTGCTGGCAACGTCGGTTGGCAATGAAGCGCAGATAAGACTTGAACATGGATGCGTTCAGACCTAGCACACCGCGTGGCATGGTGTCTTCGGCATATGCATATTCAAGATCGACGGCCTTGCTGAAGAGTTCGCGAATTTCTTCGCGGAACTCTGGTGTCCAGAGATGCGGGTTCTCGAGCTTGATGGTGTTGATCAGGTCGATGCCGAAATTGCAGTGCATGGACTCGTCACGCAAGATATACATGTACTGCTCGGCAGCACCTGTCATTTTGTTTTGGCGACCCAGTGCAAGAATTTGAGTAAAGCCCACGTAAAAGAACAAGCCTTCCATCAGGCAGGCAAACACGATAAGCGACTTGAGTAAGGTCTGGTCGGCTTCGGGCGTGCCTGTATTGAAGTTCGGGTCGGCGATAGCGTCGATGAACGGGATGAGGAATTCGTCTTTGGCGCGGATCGATGGGACTTCGTGGTACGCGTTGAAAATTTCGGACTCGTCGAGATCGAGGCTTTCGACGATGTACTGATAGGCGTGCGTATGAATAGCTTCTTCAAAGGCCTGGCGCAACAAGAACTGCCGGCATTCGGGCGCTGTGATGTGGCGGTATGTGCCCAACACAATGTTGTTGGCGGCCAGCGAGTCGGCCGTGACAAAGAA
The DNA here is from genome assembly GCF_003788685.1 of Pusillimonas sp. NJUB218. Lineage (NCBI taxonomy): Bacteria > Pseudomonadati > Pseudomonadota > Betaproteobacteria > Burkholderiales > Alcaligenaceae > Pusillimonas > Pusillimonas sp. NJUB218. The sequence goes on along the minus strand of NZ_NQMK01000007.1, from coordinate 74,831 downwards.
GCCCAAATTGCGCTTAACAATGCGGCGCTCGTCTTCGGTTAAACCTGTGGGGTTTTTCCAGAGGGCGATGTCGCGCGACATATTGATTTCTTGCGGCATCCAGTGGTTGGCGCAGGTCGCGAGGTATTTTTCCCAGGCCCATTTGTACTTGAACGGCACCAGTTGGTTGACATCGGTCTGACCATTGATGATGCGCTTGTCGGCCGCGCTGACGCGACCGGCCGAAGCCGGTGCCGCCGTCGTCGAAGCCGCAGCAGCAACAGGGTTGACCATGGCTACGTCGGGTTGAGCGTGAGCCGCAGGCGCTGCGGCGCGAGGCGCCGCTGCGGGGGTAGGGGTGCCGAGGGGGGTATCTTCGTCCCAGTTAAGCATGATGATTAAACCTTTTAAATAGTTTGGCCGGCGTTATTGGCAAGCTTCGCACTCTTCGAAGCCGTCGTCGCCAGGGCGCAAGGTGCATACGGTGCCCATGACTTCGGCTTCGGGCAGGTCGGGCGCCGTCGAAATGGGCGCGGGGGCCGCAGCCATGCCGCCGCTCATGCCTGCTTGGGCAACGGCGTTCAGTTCGCCGCCGCGGCCGGTGGATTTTTCGGCGTTGGTTGCGCCGCTAGAGCGCAGATAATACGTGGTTTTCAGGCCGCGAATCCAAGCTAGCTTGTAAGTGGCATCGAGTTTTTTACCCGAGACACCGGCCATGAAAATATTCAGGGATTGGGCCTGGTCGATCCATTTTTGGCGACGCGCTGCACACTCGACGACCCAACTAGGGTCGACTTCGAATGCCGTGGCGTACAGCTCGCGCAGATCTTCGGGGATGCGGTCGATGCGTGCCAGGCTGCCATCGAAATATTTCAGGTCGGCGACCATGACTTCGTCCCAGAGGCCGCGTGCTTTCAGATCGCGCACCAGGTGGTCGTTGACGACAGTGAACTCGCCCGACAAGTTTGATTTGACATACAGGTTGCGATAGGTGGGTTCGATGCAGGGTGACACGCCAATGATGTTGGAAATAGTGGCGGTAGGCGCTACGGCAACGCAGTTGGAGTTACGCATGCCGTATTGCTTGATGTGCGCGCGCAGGGCATCCCAGTCCATGCTGCTGCTGTCGTCAACTTCGACATAGCCGCCGCGTTCGTCGCGCAGCATTTTGAGGGTGTCTTGAGGCAGAATGCCGCGATCCCAGAGTGAGCCACGGAAGCTGGCGTAAGGCCCGCGCTCGGCGGCCAGTTTGCTGGAGGCCAGGTAGGCGTAGTAGCAAACGGCTTCCATAGAGCGGTCGGAGAATTCGACGGCGGCTTGCGACGCAAACGGAACGCGCAGGATATGCAGGGCGTCTTGGAAGCCCATGATGCCCATGCCGACCGGACGGTGGCGTACGTTGGAGTTACGCGCCTTGGGTACGGCGTAATAGTTGATGTCGATGACGTTGTCGAGCATGCGCATGGCTACGTCGATGGTGCGCTGAAGCTTGTCGTGGTCGAGCGCGTAGCTGCCGTCTGCGTTTTGTGTGATGTGCGCGGCCAGGTTGACCGAGCCCAGGTTGCACACTGCAATTTCAGACTCGTTGGTGTTCAGGGTGATTTCGGTGCACAGGTTAGAGCTGTGAACCACACCAACGTGTTGTTGCGGCGAACGAATGTTGCATGGGTCTTTGAATGTCAGCCAAGGATGACCGGTTTCGAACAGCATGGACAGCATCTTGCGCCACAGCGTTGCAGCCGGGATTGTCTTGTGTAGGGGCAGGTCGCCGCGTGCAGCTTTGGCTTCGTAACCGGTGTAGGCTTCTTCGAAAGCCTTGCCGTATTTGTCGTGCAGGTCGGGGACGTCGGACGGAGAGAACAAGGTCCAGTCGCCGTTTTCCATGACGCGTTTCATGAACAGGTCGGGGATCCAGTTGGCCGTGTTCATGTCGTGCGTGCGGCGGCGCTCGTCGCCCGTGTTTTTGCGCAGTTCGAGGAACTCTTCGATGTCGAGGTGCCAGGTTTCGAGGTAGGCGCAAACTGCGCCCTTGCGTTTGCCGCCCTGGTTGACGGCAACGGCTGTATCGTTGACGACCTTAAGGAAGGGGACCACGCCCTGGCTTTCGCCGTTGGTGCCTTTGATGTGACTGCGCAGCGCGCGCACCGGTGTCCAGTCGTTGCCCAGGCCGCCGGCGTATTTGGCCAGCAGAGCGTTTTCTTTGATGGCGTCGTAGATGCCGACCAGGTCGTCAGAGACGGTCGTGAGGTAGCAAGACGACAGTTGCGAGTGCAGCGTACCGGAGTTGAACAACGTGGGGGTCGAGCTCATGAAGTCGAACGACGACAGAATGTTGTAGAACTCGATGGCGCGCGCTTCGCGGTCGATTTCGTTCAGGGCCAGGCCCATGGCGACGCGCATGAAGAAAATTTGCGGCAGTTCGATGCGACGGCCGCGTACGTGCAGGAAGTAGCGGTCGTATAGCGTTTGCAGGCCTAAATACGAAAACTGGTTGTCGCGGTCGGCTTTCAGGGCAGCAGCCAACTTGGGCAGGTCGAACTGGCCCAGTTTGTCGTCGAGCAGGCCGTTTTCGATACCGGTTTTGATAAAGCGGGGCAGGTATTCGGCGTAGCGGGTGTTCATCTCGGCTTGCGAGACTTCTTCGCCCAGCACTTCGGCACGGATTGTGTGCAGCAAAAGGCGTGCAGTGACTTGGCTGTAGGCCGGGTCGTTTTCGACCATGGCGCGGGCTGACAAAATAGCCGACTTGTAGACCTCGTCGGCGGGGATACCGTCGTACAGGTTTTTGATGGTTTCTTTAAGAATGGCGTCGGAGTCGATTTGTACAGGCAAATCGACTCCGGCAGCATCGATAGTGGCTTTGAGCTGGTCGAGGTCGAGCGGGCGGCGTACACCGTTGTCGGTGACATGCAGCACGACAGCTTGTGCGGGCGAGGGGTTGGCCGACTCGGCGCGTGCGCGTTCTTGGGCGCGCTTTTCGCGATACAGCACGTAGGCGCGGGCAACGTCGTGTTCACCTGAGCGCATGAGCGACAGTTCGACCTGGTCTTGAATGTCTTCGATGTGGAACGTGCCGCCGCCTGGGCGGTTGCGCACCAGAGCGTTGACGACCTGGGAGGTGAGTTGCTCGACCAGTTCGCGGACGCGGGCGGACGCTGCACCTTGCCCCCCATTGACGGCCAGGAAGGCCTTGGTCATGGCGATGGCAATTTTGTTGGGTTCGAATGCAACGACGGCCCCGTTACGGCGAATGGTGCTGAAGTTTTGCCAGGGGTTGTTGGCCTTGCCGGCATTGCCCGATTTTGCGGCGGGCGACGGCTGTTGGGCGGTCGTGGATTCGGTTTGAGAAGTCTGCATGAGGGCTCCTGGAAACGGCGTGCTTTTTAAGCGCCGTAGCGTGTTTTTATGAATGGTGGAAGAGAGAACAGGCTGCAAAACTGCTGTTTTTACTGCTGTGCTTCTTTTTGTTGTAACCACTATATATAGTGGTTTGAGTAATTTTGAGCACTAATTGTAGTGTCTGGTCTCGTGCGAATCAAGCCGGTTTTACATGAATTTTTTGTTCAGCCGGGAAAAAAATCGGACAAACTCTGCCAAGTCATTGATAGTGCTTGGAAACCTTTTTATTCGATTATTTTCGGCCGTCTGGGGGCAGGCTGGAAGCCTGTCTTGGTGAGCAAATGTTGCACCCCATTGGCAAGTACCGCTTGCCCTTGGTATCTTGCCAAATCGTTTGATTCTATTAGCAGGTGTTATGCGTCGGATACAAGTAAATAGGGTTGCAGGTGTCAGTGCCGTTGCGGGGCTGGTTATGTTATTGGCGGCGTGCGCCCCTGTCACGAAACAGGCGCCGCAGGTTCAGGCACCCAAGCCACAGTGCCAGGCCGCAGCTGCGGGCCAGGGTATGGTCGGAAACTGGCTGGGCACCCGCAAGTCGCCGGGCATTGCCGGCGAGCTTAAGGTCTGGATAAAGTTGGGGCCCGACGGGAAAATGGCCTACAGCGAGCAGTTGCAGCGCCGGGGTAAGCCGCCGCAAATGTTAAGCGAAGAGGGTTGCTGGCGCCTTGAGGGCCAAACGCTGGTATTGCAAACCTTGCGTTCTAATGGCGCCGAGGTCGAGACCGACGACCCCATTTACACTAACAACTACACCGTAGGTGCGCAGTCGGGGCGCCAGCTGCGATTGCGGGCGCCCGACGGCGACATTACCTTGGGCCGAATGCCAAACGATTACCGTCTGCCCTTTTAGGCGCTGGTTAGTCGGACAGGCCTTCCAGGCGGCTGAGTACGGTTTCCCGTCCCAGAATGCTCAGCACGGCGTCTATAGCTGGTGTTTGCTTTTGGCCGGTGACAGCAACGCGCAACGGTACGCCCAGTTTGGGCATTTTGATATTGTGCTTTTCAAGGGTTGCCTTGATCAGGCTGGCCAGAGCTTCAGTTGTCCAGGTGGGCAGGTTGGCGGCCTGGTCGGCAAAGTCTTGCAGAACGGTAACCGCTTCGGGTGTCAGGTGTTCGGCCTTCAGGGTTGGGTCGACGCCGGCAAATTCGCGGCAAAACAGCATGGCTCCTTCGGCCAGTTGATTCAGCGTTTCGGCGCGGTCTTTCAGCAGGCCCATAACATCGTCCAGGTCAACAGCATTGGGGTTGCCGCCCAGGCCGGCAATACGCGGCGCAACCAGGGTAGCCAGTTGGCTGTTGTCTGTTTCGCGAATGTAATGCGCATTGACCCAATTCAGCTTTTTAGGGTCCCATTGTGCGGCCGACTTGGTCAAATTGCGGGTGTCGAACCACTCGACCAGTTGTTCGCGCGAGAAAATTTCGTCGTTGCCATGGCTCCAGCCCAGGCGGGCCAGATAATTGATCATCGCCTCGGGTAAGTAGCCGTCTTCGTGGTATTGCATGACGTTCACGGCGCCGTGGCGCTTTGAAAGCTTGTCGCCATCGGGGCCGAGAATCATTGGCAAGTGACCATATTGTGGTAGTTCGGCACCCAGCGCTCGCAAGATATTGATTTGCCGTGGCGTGTTGTTGATGTGGTCGTCGCCGCGCAGTACGTGCGTGATTTTCATGTCCCAGTCGTCGACCACCACGCAAAAGTTGTAGGTGGGCGTGCCGTCGGGGCGGGCAATGATCAGGTCATCAAGTTCGGTGTTGTCAAAGCTGATGGGGCCTTTGATCAAGTCGTGCCACGCGGTTACACCGTCTTGCGGATTTTTAAAACGAATAACGGGCTTACGGCCTTCGGGCACTGCTGGCAGGGTTTTGCCTGGTTCTGGGCGCCATGTGCCGTCATAGCGCGGCTTCTTGCCGGCTGCACGGGCTTTCTCGCGCATGGCTTCGACCTCTTCGGGGCTGCTGTAGCAGTAATACGCCGTGCCGTCTTCCAGCATTTTTTCAATGATCTCGCTGTAGCGATCCATGCGTTGCATTTGGTAGAAGGGGCCTTCGTCAGGCTGCATGTTCAACCATTGCATGGCGTCTAAAATGGCTTGCACGGCCTCAGGTGTCGAGCGTTCGAGGTCGGTGTCTTCGATACGCAATACAAAAACCCCTTTATGATGACGGGCAAAAGCCCATGAAAAAAGGGCAGTGCGTGCGCCGCCAAGGTGTAAAAAGCCAGTAGGAGAGGGCGCAAATCGCGTGCGGACAACCGCTGGGGTAGACGAGGTCATAGATAGATAATAATGTTGGGGTTGTATCGACGCGAAGATGCGTCACGACATCAAGTGCAATCCCGGTATTTTAAGGTACAGATTCAACACCATGCTTCGCCATCGCCTCGCTGCACTTTTCGATCCGCTTTCGGTGCTTGTTGTGGGCCCCAAGGGCCTTGCCACCGCACAAAGTTTGCCGCCACGTTTGCGCGGTCAGGCTACCGTGGTTGTGGCACAGCCGGGTCAGTCGGTCAAACTGCCGGCCACCCTGACCGGCGTAGCCAAGGGGGCGCGGCTCGACCTTGCTGTCGTGTCGCTTACCGGACGTATGCTTAACCAGGCCTTGTGGTCTTTGCAGGCGCATCGTCCGCGCGCACTGATCGTGCTGTCGCCCGACCACCCGTCTATTGACCCTGCGCACGATACACAGCTGTGTCGGTTGTTCGCCCGCGAGCACGACTGCATGGTGTTGGGGCCCCGGTCTTTGGGACTGCAGCGCACGCACACCGGGCTTAACCTTAGCCTGTCGTCGCACTTGGCGTTACCCGGAAAGGTAGCGCTTGTCTCGCAGTCCGAGGCTATTTTCAGCGCCGTCCTCGATTGGGCCCGCGATGCCAATCTGGGGTTTTCAACGGTTGTTTCCATGGGCGACGAGTCCAGCGTGGGCATTGCGCAAGTGCTCGATTACCTGGCTACCGACTCTCGTACCGACAGCATTGCGGTGTATCTCGATAATGTGGCGTCGTCGCGAGCACTCACTAGTGCATTGCGTGCCGCCGCATCTGTCAAACCGGTGGTCGTGCTGCGTGCCGGACAGGGCGCGCGTAACCCTAACTCGTTAAGCGACGCAGTCTTTAATGCCTTGCTACGTCGCGCGGGGGCGGTGCGGGTGCCTTACTTTGTGCAGCTATTTTCCGCAATCAAGGTGTTGCGCAGTCCGGTTCGCCCCAAGGGCCGGCGCATCGCTTTGTTTTCCAATGGCAGCGGTCCGCCTCAGTTGGCACTTGATATCATGGGCGAGGCCGCCGCGGTTGTGCCGGCCGAGTTTTCATTGTCTACCGTCAATGCTTTGTCCGAGAGCCTCGAGCCTCGGGCTCAGGTCAAGAATCCGGTAGTAACGCGTGCGGCGCTCGTCCCCGAAACCATGCGTCTGATGTTGGCGGCGCTCATGGACGACCCTAATGTCGATGGCTTGCTGATGTTGCTGGCCCCCGACTCGCGTGCTGATATGGCCGAAGTGGTGCGGCAAGTCACGGCCATGGCGCCCAAAGCACCCAAACCTATTATGGCCTGCCTGATGGGTGAGGCCAGTATGCGGCCATTGCGCCGCATGCTCGACGAGGTGGGCATTCCGTCGTTCCGTACCCCTGAAGCGGCCACCAATGCGTTTGGCGTTTTGGCTGCCTATCACTACAACCAGACACTGTCTTTGCAGACGCTGCCGCCCGAGCCTTTGGTGCGCCTGCCAAAAGTCGATGAGGCACGCAAGCTGGTGGCGCAGGTGCTGGCCGAAGGGCGACAGCATCTGACGCTGTCCGAGTGCGTAAACCTGTTTTCGTATTTCGATATCCCTCTCGAGTTATTGCAACCCGACGCCGACTTCCCCGGGTTGCAGCACGTCGATGACGTGCCCATGGCCATTCGTGTAGGCGTCGATGCACTTTATGGGCCCTTCATTAATTTTGGCTCCGGCGGGCGTTCGGCAATTTCTGCGCGCGATCGCGCTATTGAACTGCCACCGCTTAACGGCTTCCTGGCGCGTCAGTTGGTCGAGCGTAGTGCAATATGGCGGCGTGTACTCAAGCATCAAATGAGCCCTGCCGCCTACGAACGCCTGCAAGAAGTGCTCGAACGCTTGTCAGACATGGTGTGCGAACTACCCGAACTGGCTAATGTCTTGATCGACCCGATTTGGGCTGGCAATATGCAGCTGTTCGCGCAAGGTGTTCAGGTCGAGGTCAAGCCCTCTGAGCTTGCTGCCCTGCCCGAAAATTCGGGCTACGGCCACATGGCGATCCACCCGTATCCGCGGCAGTTGGTCAAGTCGCACGAATTTGCCGATGGCGAACCCTGGATGATGCGACCTATTCGTCCTGAGGACGCCGAACCGCTGCAGTTGTTCGTACGCGACCTGTCCGACGAGTCGCGCTATATGCGGTTTGTGTCCATGTTGCGCGAACTCACGCCCAGCATGCTGGCGCGCTATACCCGCATCGACTACGACCGGGAATTGGCGCTGGTGGCTACGGTGCAGGTGCCTAACCCGGCCCACCGGGGGCATCCACAAGAGCAAATTGTGGGCTTTGCCCACTACCTTCGCAATGCCGACGGCCTTGGGGCTGAATACGCCTTGGTCATTTCCGATAAATGGCAGCGGCATGGTCTGGGCAAGAAGCTGCTGCAAGGGTTGATCGAGGCGGCCAGAGCCCAACGGTTGGGCTACATCGAAGGCTTTGTCCTGGCCAACAACAGGGCGATGCTGGGCTTGATGACGCGCCTTGGCTTCCAGAACGACGCCGACGCCGAAGATCCGTCGATGCGTCGCGTGTGGCTTGCGCTTGATGAGGGGTTGTCAGAACATTAACGTTTCGCGCCAATAACAACAGGAGACATCCATGGCATGGGCAAGTGTTGAACCGGGAGTTAACCTTTATTACGAAGACTATGGGCAGGGTGAGCCCATAGTTTTTATACATGGCGGCGGTACCAGCCACGAAATGTGGGAGCAGCAGGTTTATAAGCTCACCGACACGTTCCGTACAGTCGTCTACGATCAGCGGGCGCACGGTCAAAGCGACAAGCCGGGTCATGGCTATACGTTCGATGGTCTTGCCGACGATCTTGAAGCTTTGCTGCAACAATGCAAGGTGTCCCGTTTTCATCTGGTGTGTCATGGCGTGGGTGTTTATGTTGGCCTGACCATGGCGCTACGTCATCCAGACCGCGTACGGGGGCTTGCGCTGGCCGGCGGCGGCGCTCGCTTTCTTGAAACCGAGGGCGAGCGGGGCGGATTCTCGCCCGAACGCTGGCAGGCTTATGCGCAAGGGATGGCAAGAAATAAAGTCGAAGCGACGGCAAAGCTAGTGAACGACGGCTTTTATTATCGTGATCCCGGGGCGGCTACCCGCCAGGCGGTTATCGACACTATGTTGCAGTGGCCTATCTACGCTACCAAAATGTTGGGCCAGGCGTTGCAAAACACCGATCTGGGTAGCCGGGTTTCGGCCCTTAAGGTGCCCACGTTAATTTTGCACGGCGTGCACGATAAAAAGCAGCCTTTTGACGACGCCAAGAAACTGGCTGAGCGTTTGCCGAATGCACGCCTGGTAGCTTTCGAAGAAAGCGCACATAATCCTCAGCTCGAAGAACTGGAGAAGTTCAATCAGGTTTTGGTTGATTTCTTTCATGACACCATGACGCGCTGATAATTAAGCCCTCATGGTTTGGAACATAGCAAAAGGGCCGCATTGCGGCCCTTTTTTGTATTGTCAGGTTTGTTTTATTCGATGGGGGCCATGATGTCGGGGCGTACGAATTTGGATACGTCGACGGGCTTGGACAAAAAGCCGGCGTCGCTTTGCAGGGTTAGTAGTTCTTGAATGGCCTTGGTGTCGGGCTTCATGGTGGCGATATGCGTAAAGTCTTTGTCGGTGAAGAGATACTTGTCGAGCATTGCCGCAGGTGCCCGGGTCACTTCTGCCGTGACTTCAACTGCCAGCTTGCGGTCTTCAAGCAATTTTGTCATGGCGCGCTGCAGGTCTTTTACGTACAGCCGAACGACCTCGGGATGTTTGTCGGCATAGGCCTTGCTGCAGCCCTCGAAGCTGTAGACGGTAGGAGACTGCACCTCGGACAAGGTAAACAGGGGGCGTAAATCGCCCTTTTCTTCGGCCAGCAGGGCAAAGGGTTGTACCAACGGGCCGCTATCGACGCGGCCCGTGCGAATGGCGTCGGCCGAGGCGGGAAAGCCGGTTTCTACGATCTTGACATCTTTTTCGTAGTCGATACCTTGTTGCTTCAGCCACAAGAGCATCTGGAAGTACATGCCGGTGCCATAGGCGTTGGTACCTATGATTTTGCCTTTGAGATCAGCGGCTGATTTGATGGGGCTGTCTTTTTTTACTGCCCAGTAAGGTGAAAAATAGCCTTTCTCTTCGTGGGCATGCTGCGCCACGATATAGCTTTCGAGACCGCTTTCGAGGTAGGCCTGTGCCATGGAGAGCGGCGCCATGGTCGAGCAATCGAGCACCCCGGCGCGCAAAGCTTGCATCATGGGTGACGTACCCTGGAACTGAGACCATTCAATTTTGTATTTTTTGCCCAGGTCGGGGAACAACTCGGGGCGTTTGATCATCAGGTATTTTGCCTCTTCGGCCGGAATCATCCAGCCCACACGCAAGGTTGGTATTTCTTCTGCGTAGGTAGGCGCTGCTGCAACTGCTGATAAAACCAGGGCCATTAAGGATTTGTTCATGGTTTTTTCTCCGTGTGTGCATTTTCCGGGAAGCCTAGCGACGATTGCATTGCTGAAAATGGCGCTTAAGATGGTGGGCGCGAATTTATGCAAATGCATACACTTACGGTAAAGAAGTTTCGGGCGCTACGCAATAGCGCGCTTAGCCGGATTTACCCTGATGTTTGGGGCGGAATTGGCAGGCAGATGCGCAGGCATCGCCGCCACGGGGGGGGCGATGCCTAGCGGAGGGAGGGGGGCTTAGGTGCCGTCTGGCAAAGCGGGCGCCGGGGGCTTAGACCAGAACCTGTTTGAGGAAGGCCGAGATGTCGCGGATTTCTTCCAGGCATACCGAGTGTGGCATGGGATAGGTTTTCCAGGTAATACCGTAGCCTAGTGCGGTCATGGCGTCGTGCGAAGCTTGAGCGCGTTCGATGGCGACGACCGGGTCTTGGGTGCCATGCGCCATAAAAACAGGTATGTTCGCGTTGGCGGTGTGACGTTCGTTCGCTAGTGTGTCAGCCAAGGGCAAGTAGCCCGATAAACACACCAGACCAGCCAGGGGTTCGGCGTGTCGCAGCCCGGTCTGCAGCGTCATGGCACAGCCTTGCGAAAACCCGGCCAACACAATGTTTTGCGTGGGGATGCCCCGGCTGTTTTCGCGGGCAATCAGCGCTTCGATAGCCGCTTGCGACGCGCGCAGGCCTGTTTCGTCTTCGCGACGCCCGCCAATATCCATAGACAAAATGTCGTACCACGCCCGCATGTGCATACCGTTATTGATGGTCACGGGTTGAACCGGCGCATGGGGGAAAATGAAGCGAATGGCTGGCGATGAGCCCAGGCCCAGTTCGGGAACGATGGGTGCAAAGTCGTTGCCGTCGGCGCCCAAGCCGTGCATCCAGATGACGGCATGCGTTGGGTTGGGGGCAGTTTCGATTTCCAGTGTTTCTAGTGTTGTCATGTTCAGGCGGCGTCGTCGAGTGCTTTAAGGGCCTGGAAGAGCGCGCGATAGTGCTTGCGCTGCGGCGTTTGGCCCGGTTGTAAGGTCTGGTTGTTTTCCGCTTCTTTTCGCCCGGCCCGAATCAGGGCGCGCAAATGCTGAACATCTGCGCCGGGGTACTCGTTAAGCAGCTTGGTCAGGGCGTTATCGTCTTGCAACAACAGGTCGCGCAGTGTCTCAAGACGGTGCATGGCCGCAGTTTGTTCGCGTGATCCATTTTCCCAGATATCAAGCTGGTGCCGGATAGCATCGGCATCGGCGTCGCGCATCAGTTTGCCCACGTAATGAATCTGGCGGCGTCTGCCCTCGCGCGCCGTAGTGCGCTGCGCCAATCGGATGGCTTCGAACAGCTTTTCTTCAAGTGGCAGTTGTTTGATTTTTTCGGGCGACAGGTCGACCAATTGCTTGCCCAGGTCTTGCAGGGCCAGCATGTCGCGCTTGACTTGTGATTTGCTGGGCGGACGATCGTCGAAGTCGTCGTCGAGTTCGTGTTCAGGATGGTTATGCATGTTGGCCGATGAAATCAAAGCGTAATTGGCGATATGATAACTGCCTAACCTGATAAGAGCTGCGATGAGCAAAAAATCCAAGTCACTTCTTCCCATTTCTGAAAACCAGGCGCGTTTTCGCGAGCTTGTGCAAGACGCCCTCAAGTACGCTAAATCTCTGGGGGCTTCCGACGCTGCGGCCGAGGTCTCCGAAAGTGCCGGCTTGTCTGTGTCTGTCCGTAATCTGGGCATTGAAACCGTCGAGCAAACGCGCGACCGGTCGCTCGATATCACCGTATTCGCAGGTCAACAGCGCGGGTCGGCGTCAACGTCCGACTTCTCTAAAAAGGCCTTGCGCGAAACTGTCGACGCTGCCTGGCACATTGCGCGCTATACGGCGGCCGATCCGGCCGCAGGCCTGCCCGATGCCGAGTTCCTGGCACACGACTATCCCGATCTGAAGTTGCATCATGCCTGGGGGGTGTCTTCCGACGAAGCCGCCGAGCTGGCGCTCAAAGCCGAAAAAGCGGCGCGCGATGTCAGCCCGCAAATTACCAACACCGAAGGCGCGTCTGTCGCAACTTTCGAAGGTCATTTTGTGCTGGGCAACAGCCGTGGTTTTTTGGGGGGGTATCCGTACTCGCGCCACAGCTTGTCGGTGGCGCCTATTGCCGGCAAGGGCAACCACATGCAGCGCGACTACTGGTACAGCTCGGTGCGCGACCCTAAGTTGTTGGCTAAGCCCGCTGCAGTCGGCCGCTACGCCGCCGAACGGACGTTATCGCGTTTGTCGGCCAAGCGCATTAAAACGGGTCGTTTTCCGGTGCTCTTCGAGGCGCCTCTGGCGGTGGGTCTGTTGGGTTCGCTGGTTCAGGCAACCAGTGGGGGCGCGCTTTACCGTAAGGCCAGTTTCCTGCTCGATGCGTTGGGTAAGCCCGTAATGGCAGACCACCTTAATGTGCAAGAAGACCCGCTGGTAGTAGGCGGCATGGGCAGCACGCCTTTCGACGACGAAGGCGTGCGCACGCAGGCCCGCGACGTGGTGGTCAACGGCGTATTGCAAGGCTACTTTCTGTCTACCTACACTGCACGCAAGCTGGGGATGCAAACCACGGGTAATGCCGGCGGTTCGCACAATTTAAGCCTAACGTCGCGGCTCACCAATCCCGACGACGACTTCCGGGCCATGCTTAAAAAAATGGGTACGGGCTTTCTGGTCACCGAGCTTATCGGGCAGGGCGTCAATTACGTGACGGGTGATTATTCGCGCGGCGCGTTTGGGTACTGGGTAAAAAATGGTGAGATCGTCCATGCTGTTCAAGAGGTCACCATTGCCGGGAATCTGGCAGATATGTTCCGGCAAATTGTGGCCGTTGGCGCCGACACCATCGTGCGTGGGTCCAAGTCGACCGGTTCTATTCTTATCGAGCAAATGGCCATTGCCGGCCAGTAGGAGTACTGCATGCAACGTCGTTCATTTCTGAAAAAGGCTGGTATGGGTGCTGTGGCTGGCACGGCCGCGTTGGGCGCACCCGTTATGGCACAAGCCAACCCCAAGGTCAGCTGGAAAATGACCTCGACCTACACGCCTTCGTTGCCGCCTCTGTATAGTTCGGCGCAAACGTTCTGCAAAATGGTCGAAGAGGCTTCGGGCGGTAACTTCAGTATTCGTTTGTACCCCGGTGGCGAGATCGTACCTGGGTTCGGTGTCATGGATGCCGTCAGCAACAACACCGTCGAGTGTGGGCAAACGGCGTCTTACTATTTTTACGGGAAAGACCCGACCTTCTGTTTTGACACCGCCGTGCCGTTCGGCTTGAATGCCCGTCAAATGAATGCCTGGATGGATCAGGGCGACGGCCTCAAACTGATGCGCGAGTTGTTTGCTACCCGAAACATCGTCAATTTCCCCATGGGTAATACCGGCACGCAAATGGGCGGCTGGTATCGCAAAGAAATCAAAACACCCGAAGACCTCAAGGGCCTGAAAATGCGCACGGCCGGTTTTGCCGGCGAAGTGCTTTCGCGCCTGGGCGTGGTGCCCCAGCAAATCCCGCCGGGCGACATTTACCCTTCGCTTGAAAAGGGTACGCTTGACGCGGTCGAGTTCGTGGGGCCCGTTGATGATGAAAAACTGGGTTTGCAAAAGGTAGCCAAATACTATTACTACCCGGGTTGGTGGGAAGGTTCTGCCCAGTTGTCGTTGTACGTTAACGATGGCGCTTACAACCAGTTGCCCAAGCAGTATCAGGCCATTATTGCTATGGCCACCCGTTACGCTGGTCAGCAATTACTTACCGATTACGACGCGCATAATGCTTCAGCCTTACGGCGTCTGGTTGCCAGCGGGGCTGTGCTGCGGGCGTTTCCGCTTGATGTCATGAACGCTTCTTTTGATGCCGCGAATGTGGTCTATAAAGAGTTTTGCGACAAGTATCCGCAATTCAAGAAAGTGTTTGATAACTACATGGGTTTCCGCGACGAAGTCTCGCCCTGGTTCCGTCTGGCCGAGGGCAGTTACGATAACTACCTGAATGTCGCTTTGGCGCGTGCCAAGAAATAAGATTCAACAAAAACAATAATTTATGCTACTATAGTGGGCTTTTCTGGAAGTGCACGGGCGAACCGTGGGGCAACGAGGCTGGGTGTTTGCAAGCAAGGCTTGTTGGCGCTGGGTCGTTTAAGTTGACCTTATAACAACGCTTTGGCGCTTTTGGTGAAAGAAACCATATGTTTAATATGTGCGGGCCTGCGCATTTTTTGGCGTCGGCTTTGCGCTTTAATTTATTAGGAACCATCATGAAGACCTTTGTGGCCAAGCCGCATGAAGTCAAGCGTGACTGGTACGTGATTGACGCCAAGGGTAAAGTCCTCGGGCGTGTGGCCAGCGAAGTCGCACGTCGTCTGCGCGGCAAGCACAAGCCAGAATTCACACCACACGTTGACACCGGTGATTACATCGTTATCATCAACGCGGCCGACATCGTCGTTACCGGCAATAAAGCCCTCGACAAGCGCTACTACCGTCACTCGGGTTACCCCGGCGGTATTACCGAAACCAACTTCCAGAAAATGCAGCAGCGTTTTCCTGGTCGTGCCCTCCAGAAAGCGGTCAAAGGCATGTTGCCTAAGGGCCCCCTGGGTTATGCCATGGCCAAGAAGCTCAAGATTTACGCCGGCGCCGAGCACCCGCACTCCGCTCAGCAGCCTAAACCGCTGGAAATCTAAGGATAGGTCATGATCGGTAATTGGAACTATGGCACCGGCCGCCGCAAAACTTCGGTAGCACGTGTGTTCTTGAAAAAAGGTTCGGGCAAAATCGTTGTTAACGGTAAGCCTGTTGATGAATACTTCGCTCGCGAAACGGGTCGCATGGTGGTTCGCCAGCCGCTCGAACTCACGGGTCACCTCGAGTCGTTCGATTTTCACATCAACGTTCACGGTGGTGGCGAAAGCGGTCAGGCAGGTGCAGTGCGTCACGGCATCACCCGCGCCCTGATCGACTACGACGAAACCCTCAAGCCCGCGCTCAAGCAGGCTGGTCTCGTTACTCGCGATGCCCGAGAAGTCGAACGTAAAAAAGTGGGTTTCCACAAAGCACGTCGTCGCAAGCAGTTCAGCAAGCGCTAATTGTTTTGTGTACCCCGGGCCGCTGCAGTGGTATTGCGCGGTCCAGTCAAAAGCCCTGGCGCCATGCCGGGGCTTTTGCTTTGTGCCTGCATAAGTCGCGCAGGCGTTGCATAATTACGGTGTTAGGCACTCAAATTTTCAAGGAACATCATGTCAGGTGCATTGGGCAAGAAAATCAAGGTAGGTATTGTGGGCGGCACGGGCTACACCGGTGTCGAGCTGTTGCGTTTGCTGTCGCAGCACCCCAACGTCGAACTCACCGCGATTACGTCGCGCAAAGAAGACGGCATGCCGGTGGCCCAGATGTATCCCAACCTGCGTGGCCACGTCGACCTGTGCTTTGCTACACCCGAAAATGCTGCGCTCGACCAGTGCGACGTGGTGTTTTTTGCTACGCCACACGGCGTGGCCATGAGTCAGGCACAGGCCTTGCTAGACAAGGGCGTGCGCATTATCGACCTGGCTGCCGATTTTCGTTTGCAAGACACGGCGGTCTTCGAGAAATGGTACAAAATGCCGCATGTCTGCCCCGACATCCTAGCCGATTCGGTCTATGGTCTGGTCGAACTTAACCGTATGAAAATATCTGGCGCCAGTGTGGTGGGTAACCCAGGGTGTTATCCCACCACGGTTATCCTGGGTTTGCTGCCCTTGCTCGAAGGCGGCAAGGCGCTGGTCGACACCCAGCACATTATTGCTGATTGCAAGTCGGGGGTATCGGGCGCTGGTCGTAAGGCCGAGGTCGCCACCTTGTTCTCCGAAGCCAGCGACAGTTTCAAGGCCTACGGGGTAGCGGGGCATCGTCATCACCCCGAAATTGCCGAACAGCTGTCGGCCATTGCCGGCAAGCCTGTCGGTTTGACGTTCGTGCCGCATCTGGTGCCCATGATTCGCGGTATGTTCTCGACGCTTTATCTGCGTATTTTGCCCGAAGCACTCGACACCGATTTTCAGGCGCTTTTCGAGGCACGGTATGCCGACGAGGCCTTTATCGACGTCATGCCGCCGGGCAGCCAGCCCGAAACCCGTTCTGTGCGGGCGTCCAATCATTTGCGTATTGCCGTTCACCGCCCCAGCCCCGGTCAATTAGTGGTGCTGGTTATTCAAGATAACCTTGTCAAAGGGGCGTCTGGTCAGGCCGTGCAAAATATGAACCTGATGTTTGGTCTGCCCGAAACCACCGGGCTCAATCATGTGGCGGTTTTGCCCTGACGTATAAGCGGGTGCCGCGCACCTGCGCGACGGAACTTTTCCGTAGTTTTTGGGTCGACTCTGTATGAAACACAATCAAGTCGGCCTGGTACGTTACTGGCCAAAAATTGTTTGGCCAGTCGTGGTGGTGGCCGCACTGTTTGCTGGTTTTATGTTTGGTCAGCATACGCGGTCGGGCGATCAAGCCAGCCGCTTCGAAGCCTTGCAAACCCGGTTCGACGTTACCGTGGCTCAAATGGGTTTCGATATGGCTAAACTGACCACCGAGCGCGACGCGCTTCAAAGCCAGTTGCTGGTCGAGCAAACCACGCGCAGTAGTCTCGAAACCACGCTGAATGCCGCCCAGTCTGATCTTGCCAGCGCTCGCGAACGGTTGGCCTTCTACGAGCAGTTGTTGCCGCCTGGTCCCGCTGGCGCAGTGACCGTCAGAGCGTTCGATATCGAGCCCAGGGCAGGGTTGTTGTCTTATCGGGTGCTGCTGATGCGCAACGGTACGTCGGGTTCTGGCTTTAATGGCCTTATGGAGTTTGTGGCTAATGGGGTGCAAAAAGGGAAAAACGTTAAAATAACGTTAAAGCCCGCAGCCGGGGTCGGTGCAAGCAACACCGAGCAAAGCCAGTCTACCCCGTTAAAACTCAGTTTCGACCAGTTCCAGCGTGCCGAAGGTCTGCTTGATTTACCCGAGGGTTTTGTGCCCAAGTCGGTAACGCTTAACGTCATGGAAGGCTCGGCCGTACGTGCAACACGCACTGTTAATCTGGCCGCCGACTAGGTTGTGCGGGTCTATGTGTAAATGCAGTTCAATGGCGGCCATTGGCCGTACCGGAGTTAAAAAATGAGCAATGTGACTGAATCCGTTGATCTTCAAGCCCCCCCACCAGCCCTGGTGTTTACCGATGCTGCGGCGGCAAAAGTCAAAGACCTGCTCGCCGAAGAAGGCAACCCCGAACTCAAATTGCGCGTTTTCGTGCAAGGCGGTGGTTGCTCGGGTTTTCAGTATGGCTTCACGTTCGATGAAGTCATCAATGAAGATGACACTGCCATCGACAAAGAAGGTGTCCAGCTGTTAATCGACCCCATGAGCTTCCAGTATCTGGTCGGCGCCGAAATCGACTACAAAGACGACCTCGAAGGCTCGCAGTTTGTCATTCGGAACCCCAACGCAACGTCTACTTGCGGCTGTGGCTCGTCGTTCTCGGCGTAAACCCGCTTTCTGATCCGTTTCACGGTATCGCAGGGCCCTGTTCCTTACGGACCAGGGCTCTTTTGTTTTACTCAAGGGCATCTCAATCATGAAACCCGATGTGTTTGGCCGAATCGAAGGCCTGCTTGATCCGTTTCCGCCCGATGCAGTGCCGGTACCTCCTAAGGGGCTGCTGCCATTTTTATGGGCGTGCACCCGCGGTGCGCGCGGCTATATTGCTTGGCTAGCGGTATTCAGCGCTGCCGTTTCTATCTACGAAGCCTGGCTGTTTGCGTTTTTAGGTCAAGTTGTTGATTACCTGGCCGTATGGGATGCCAATGGCCCAATATCGACCCACGAGCGTAGTGTGCTGTGGGGTATTGGCATTGTGTTGGTTACCAGTATTGTGCTGGTGGCTTTACGTACGATGGTGCAGCATCAGGCCCTTGCCATTAATTTGCCGCTACGTTTGCGCTGGGATTTCCACCGCCTGATGCTGCGGCAAAGCTTGTCTTTTTTTGCTGACGAGTTTGCGGGCCGGGTGACGACTAAAGTCATGCAGACCGCATTGGCCGTACGCGACGTACTGCTGACGTTCTGCGAAATTGTGGTGGGCATGGGGGTGTACTTCGTTACCATCATTGCCCTGGCGGGCAGTTTCGACCTGCGCCTGATGCTGCCTTTTGTGGGCTGGATCATTCTGTATGCGCTGGCCATGTTCTATTTTGTGCCGCGCCTGGGTAAGGTTGGGCAAGAGCAGGCGCACGCCCGCTCATCAATGACGGGGCGCATTACCGATGCCTATTCCAACATTACTACGGTAAAGCTGTTCTCGCATACCCGGCGCGAGGCCCAGTTTGCGCGTGCCGCCATGGAAGACTTCAAGTTAACGGGTTACCGGCAAATGCGGCTGGTCAGCCAGTTTGAAATCGTGAACCAGGCGTTGGTGGTGGGGCTGATACTGGCGGCAGGGGGTTACACCCTGGCGCTTTGGCACGCCAACGAAGTCGGTACCGGGGCAGTGGCCGCCGTAACGGCTATGGCACTGCGTATCAATGGCATGTCGCACTGGATCATGTGGCAAATGGCGTCGCTGTTCGAGAACATTGGCACGGTGCAAGATGGCATTGCCACCTTAACGCACCCACCCAAAGTGCAAGACAAGCCCGGGGCGCCCGCGCTGCAGGTCAAACAAGGCGAGGTCACGTTTGACAGCGTTTCGTTTAATTACAACGGCGAGCGCCAGGTGTTCGATGGCTTGAACCTGCGCGTCAAGCCGGGCGAGAAAATCGGCCTGGTGGGTCGGTCTGGCGCCGGCAAGTCTACGCTCATCAGCTTATTGTTGCGTTTCTACGATGTAGACTCGGGTCAGATTCGTATCGATGGCCAAGATATCGCCCAAGTCAGCCAGGACAGCCTGCGCAGTGTTATTGGTATGGTTACGCAAGACACCTCGTTGTTGCACCGATCTATCCGCGACAATATTGCCTATGGTCGCCCCGACGCCACTGACGACGACGTCATGACGGCGGCACGGCGCGCCCAAGCCGATCTATTTATCAATCAATTGAGTGACCCTAAGGGTAATCGGGGTTTCGACACGCTGGTTGGCGAGCGGGGCGTCAAGTTGTCCGGCGGGCAGCGTCAGCGTATTGCCATTGCCCGGGTCATGCTTAAAAATGCACCCATTTTGTTACTCGACGAAGCGACCAGTGCGCTGGATTCGGAAGTCGAGCAGGCCATTCAAGAGAGCCTGAATGAGATCATGGAAGGCAAGACAGTGATCGCCATAGCGCATCGTTTGTCGACGATTGCTGCGTTGGATCGCTTGATTGTGCTTGATGACGGCAAGATTATCGAAGAGGGCAGTCACGCTGAGTTGTTGAAAAAGAATGGTGTGTATGCGCGGCTGTGGCAGCACCAGAGCGGCGGATTTTTGGCGCAGGAAGATTAGCGTTATTGCCGCACTTAAGCGACAGGGCTCAGGCCTTGTGCAAACAGCCCAGTATGGTGGCCCGTCGGGCCCCGGTTACCGACGGTTGGCCGGCTGGGTGGTTGTTTACATACGCCCAGGCCAGCCAGGCAAACGCCAGTGCTTCGACGTCTTGTACCGGTACCCCGACATGGCTGGTGGCATGCACCGGGCAGTCAAGCCGCTCGTGCAGAGCGGTCATTAGGGCGTCATTCAGGGCGCCGCCACCACAAACCAAAAGCTCTTGTGTGCGGCTGGCATGGGTAGTCACAGCATCGGCCACGGTTTGTGCCGTCAGCGCCAGAAGTGTGGCTTGTATGTCGGCATCAGCCAGGGGTTGGTGTGGATTAGTTGCGTGCCAGGCGCTGAGTCGGGTTGAGAGCCAGGCCTGGTTGAACAGGTCGCGGCCGGTTGATTTTGGTGGGGGTAGGCGAAACCACGGGTCTTCGAGCAGCAAGGTCAGCAATTGGGGGTTGACACTGCCGCTGGCTGCCCATTGCCCCTTGTGGTCGTAGGGGCGGCTTGTTTTTAGCTGGCACCAGAGGTCCATTAGTACATTGGCCGGGCCGGTATCGAACCCGCGAACAGGCTGCCCGGGTTCGAGTATGGTGATGTTGGCTATGCCGCCCAGGTTTAGCACGGTGCGCGGGTAAGTCGACGAGAACAAGGCCTGGTGGAAGGCGGGTACCAAGGGTGCGCCGTGGCCACCAGCGGCGACGTCGCGGGTACGAAAGTCGGCAACAACGTCAATACCCGAGAGTTCGGCTAGCAGGGCCGGCGCATTCAGCTGCAGTGTGTAACCGGCAAGCGGGTCGTGCCTGACGGTTTGCCCGTGGGCGCCAATGGCGACAACCTGGCTGGCGTCCAGGTCGGTCTGTTCGAGTAGTTTTGCGCATACTTGGGCATACTGCCGAACCAGTTGATTAGACGCATGGGCGCTACGAACCAGCTCGTCGGGCCCGCTGATGTTCAGGGCCAGCAAGGTTTGGCGTAGTTCGGGCGGCAAGGGCAGCGACGCGCTGGCCAGCGTGCGGGGCTGGTTTGGGCGACTGAAATCGGCCAGCACGCCGTCGATTCCGTCAGTGCTTGTGCCCGACATCAGGCCAATGTAATAGGCGGGGGCTTGAGGCATAAAAAGTAACCGCTGAAATGAAAACCCCACCGCGAGGGGTGGGGTGCTTGCCTTGGCTTATTCGGCTCTGGCGAGTTTGACCTCGGCGTCTTCGGCGCTGTTGCCTTCGTCTTGCAAGGCGGCCAGCAACTGGAAGTGGCTTTGGAAGCTGTCGAGTTTTGACTGGAACGCCGCCAATTGCTTGGGCGTTAGCACTTTGGCGACGGGCAGGTCGACTGACAGCGGGTCGACAGGCTTGCCGCCAACGCGGAATTCGTAGTGCAAGTGCGGGCCGGTCGCCCAGCCGGTAGACCCGACATACCCAATAAGCTGGCCCTGCTCGACCCGGTCGCCTTTGCCAAGGCCGTCAGCAAAGCGACTTTGATGGGCGTAATAGGTGGAGATGTTGTTGCCATGCTTGAGGATGACGATCTTGCCAAAACCATTTTGGTTGCCGATGAAGTCGACAACGCCGTCGGCGGTGGCATGGATGGGCGTACCGGTAGGCGCAGCGTAGTCGACGCCGTTATGGCCCCGCCAGCTGCCGTGTACTGGATGACGACGCATGCCAAACGTAGAGCTGACGCGAGAGAACTTGAGGGCTGAGCGCAAGAAAGCGCCTTTCAGGCTTTTGCCGTCGAAATCGTAGTAGCCGCCTGATTCGCCTTCGGGTTGGAACCAGACAGCATCGTAGGTCTTGTTGCCGTTGTTGAACTCGAGCGCCAAAACTCGGCCTGAGCCGACTTCTTTGCCTTCGTGCGAGTGCGTTTCGTAAACGATGCGAAAGCGATCGCCCTTGCGCAGGTCGCGCATGAAGTCGATTTTGCTACCCAGAATTTCGGCCATTTGAAAAGTAATGGCGTCTGGGATGTTGGCGGCGTCAGTGGCGCCAAACAGCGAATGCGTAATTTCGCCTTCGGCAATACGCATTTGGGTTTCGGTGGCTTCGGCTTGTTCTAGCGCAGTAAAGCCGTTGTTGCCATCGGGGCGTACTTCAAGCCATTTGGAAACGAATGCGTTGCCGTCGCGCGCACCCGGCGTGTGGTAATAGCGAAGCCATTGCAGCCCACCTTGTGCATCAAGGGCGGCTTGTACGGTGCGGCCAGGGTACAGTTTGTAAATAGAGCGCGCGCCTTCGTTCTGGACCAAAAACTGCTGAAGGTTGGCTTCTTGGACGTTAAGACGTTGCAAGACGGCAGCCAGTGTGTCGCCCGGCCGAATACGTGTCTCGTCGATGAACGGCGATTGTTCGAGGGCGACTTCGGGCAGAGTGGGAAGCGTGCTGGGCAAGCTAAGTGTTTGCCGCGCTTGATATACTGCGGGGGGAGCTGCTTCGGTAATGGGCTTGACCACCGCCAGCGCGCCGGCTGTTGCAAAAAGGCCAAGGGCCACCAGCATCAGGCCGCCGGTAATATAGTGATGTGTGGGTTTGTCGGTTGGCTGTTTTTTTGACATGTTTGGCATGTGAACGGCCCGTGTTTGGCCCGCATATTTCCTGTTACTGAAGATTGCGTGTCAACCTGGTTGGCAATTGCAAAAACAAGCCCGTGGTTAGTTTGCAACGCGCACCGCTTTAATTAACACGGTATGCTATCGCATTGCTTGACTATTTTCGAGTATTTTTTCATTTTTTCTTATCAACGGTCGTTATATGTCGTCGCCAGAAGTTGTCATTACCCCCGAAATAGAAGCAGATTTGCGCGTAGTTAAGCGAGGATGCGACGAATTGTTGGTAGAGAGCGAATTTGTAAAAAAGCTCGCCCGCAGTCGCGCCACGGGTCAGCCGTTACGTATTAAGCTGGGGCTCGACCCTACCGCTCCCGACATCCATTTGGGACACACGGTGGTGTTGAACAAAATGCGTCAGTTGCAAGACTTGGGGCACACCGTCATCTTTCTTATTGGTGACTTCACCTCCATGATTGGCGACCCCAGTGGTCGTAACGCCACCCGTCCGCCGCTCACGCCCGAACAGATCCAGGAAAACGCCAAGACTTATTACGCCCAGGCCAGTCTGGTTCTCGATCCATCCAAAACCGAAATTCGCTATAACTCCGAATGGTGTGACCCATTGGGCGCACGAGGCATGATTCAGCTGGCGTCCCGCTACACCGTAGCGCGCATGATGGAGCGCGAAGACTTTACCCGTCGCTTCAAGCAGGGCATTCCTATTTCGGTGCACGAGTTTCTCTACCCGCTCATGCAGGGCTACGATTCGGTCGCGCTTAAGGCCGATCTCGAACTGGGCGGTACCGACCAGAAATTCAACTTGCTGGTCGGGCGCGAGCTGCAAAAAGAATACGGCCAAGAGCCGCAGTGCATTTTGACCATGCCGTTGCTCGAAGGCACCGACGGGGTCGACAAAATGTCGAAGTCCAAGGGAAATTACATTGGCATTACCGAAACGCCTGACAGCATGTTTGGCAAGCTCATGTCTATTTCCGATACGCTCATGTGGCGGTATTTCGAACTGTTGTCGTTCCGTACCCAAGACGAAATTGCGCTTCTGCAAAAGGCCGTGAACGACGGCGCCAACCCGCGCGACACTAAAGTTTTGCTCGCGCAAGAAATCGTTGGGCGCTTCCACTCCGAGAAAGACGCCCACGAAGCCCTGGCGCGTTTCGAGGCGCGTTTCCGCGACGGCGTTATCCCGGATGACATGCCTGAAGTGCAGTTGGCGGGGGCGCCGTTGGGTATTCTTAAAGTGCTGCGCGAAGCCGGCCTGGTTGCGTCGGGCGCCGAAGCTCAGCGCAATGTCGAGCAAGGCGGGGTTCGTGTCGATGGCACACGCATTGAAGACAAGGGTTTGCAGTTGCCGGCCGGCACCTATGTGGTGCAGGTAGGTAAGCGCAAGTTTGCCCGTGTCACGGTTGCTTAAATCCGGTCGCCATTTTTCGGTTGCGGCACGCCAAATACTCTGTAGCATGATCCGGTCCAGCATTCAGGAGGCCTTATGAAACTGACCAGTAAATCTTTTGCCGACCAGCAGTTCATTCCGCAAGCTAACGCTTTCGGGAAGATCGACTCCGAATCGCATATCGCCCTTGCGGGTAACCGCAACCCCCACCTGGCCTGGGTCGATGCGCCCGAAGGGACAAAATCTTTTGTCGTTGTGTGCCACGACCCCGACGTGCCCAGCAAGGGTGACGACGTCAACCAAGAGGGGCGCGAAGTGCCCGCCAGTTTGCCGCGCGTCGATTTTTACCATTGGGTGCTGATTGATGTGGCCGGATCGGTACGTGAAATCGCCGAGGGTGCTTATTCGGACGGCATCACGCCGCGTGGCAAGGGTGGCCCTTTGGCCGCCAACGATACCCGTCAGGGCGTTAATGATTACACCGGCTGGTTTGCCGCCGACCGCGACATGAGCGGCGATTACTTCGGCTATGACGGCCCGTGCCCCCCCTGGAACGACGCCATTGTGCACCGTTACGTGTTCACGGTGTATGCCCTTGATATCGAACGCGTTCCGCTCGAGGGCCGTTTTACGGGCCCCGATGTGTTGCGTGCTATTCAGGGGCATGTGCTTGCGCAGGCGGCCCTTACCGGCAAATACACCCTGAACCCGGCGCTTGCCGGCGCTTAGGTGGTTTACAGGCGGCCGGGTTAAAATGCCGTTTGACCTTTATTTTGCACTTCCTAGGATTCTTCATGTTTGACCGCTCGCGTACGCTTGATCACGTCGACCCCGAATTGTGGGCCGCCATTCAAAAGGAAAATGTTCGTCAGGAACAGCATATCGAACTGATTGCCTCCGAGAACTACACCAGCCCCGCCGTTATGCAGGCTCAGGGCACCCAGCTGACCAACAAGTACGCCGAGGGTTACCCAGGTAAGCGTTACTACGGCGGTTGCGAGTACGTCGACATCGTCGAGCAACTGGCGATCGATCGTCTGAAAGAACTGTTCGGTGCCGAAGCTGCCAACGTGCAGCCCAACTCTGGTTCGCAGGCTAATCAGGGCGTTTACATGGCGGTGCTTAAGCCCGGTGACACCGTATTGGGCATGAGCCTGGCCGAAGGTGGCCACCTTACGCATGGTTCGCCGGTTAACGCATCGGGCAAGCTGTACAACTTTATTTCGTATGGCCTCGACGCCAACGAAGCCATCGACTACGACAAGCTGGAAGAGCTGGCCAAAACCCACAAGCCCAAGCTGGTGGTCGGCGGCGCGTCGGCCTATTCGCTGCGTATCGACTTCGAACGTATGGCCCGTATCGCACACGATAACGGCGCGCTGTTCATGGTCGATATCGCCCACTACGCGGGCTTGGTTGCTGGCGGCGCCTACCCCAACCCCTTCCCGCACGCCGATTTCGTCACTTCGACCACGCACAAATCGCTGCGCGGTCCGCGCGGTGGCGTCATCATGATGAAAGCCGAGTTCGAAAAGATCATCAATTCGGCTATTTTCCCCGGTATTCAGGGCGGCCCGTTGATGCACGTTATTGCTGGCAAGGCTGTGGCTTTCAAAGAAGCCTTGCAACCCGAGTTCAAAACTTACGCGGCACAGGTTATTAAAAACGCCGACGTTCTGGCTCGTACGTTGGTTGAGCGTGGCCTGCGTATTGTGTCAGGTCGCACAGAAAGCCATGTGATGCTGGTCGATCTGCGTCCCAAGGGGATTACCGGTAAAGTGGCTGAAGCGGCCTTGGGTCAGGCGCATATTACGGTTAATAAAAACGCTATTCCCAACGATCCCGAAAAGCCCTTTGTCACCAGCGGTATTCGTTTGGGTACGCCTGCCATGACCACGCGCGGTTTCAAAGAAGCCGAAGCCGAACTCACCGGTCACTTGATTGCCGATGTGCTCGACAACCCGGAAAACGAAGCCGTCATTGCCGACGTGCGTGCACGCGTCAACGAATTGACCGCGCGCCTGCCGGTTTACCGCTAATCCCTCAAGGGTCAGGCCTGTCGTGTGTGTTGCGCCAGGCCTGTCTAAACCATGAAATGCCCGTTCTGTAATGGTTCCGACACACAGGTCATCGACTCTCGCGTTTCCGAAGAGGGCGATACCATTCGTCGGCGCCGCCGTTGCATGGCTTGTGAACGGCGCTTCACCACCTACGAACGGGTCGAGCTGTCGATGCCCGCCGTGGTCAAGCGAAACGGTACACGCACTGAGTTCGATCTTGAAAAATTGCGTGGCAGCCTGAAGCTTGCGCTTCGAAAGCGGCCAGTCAGTACTGAGCAAGTTGATGCGGCCGTAGCACGTATTGAAGAAAGCCTGTTGACGAGTGGCAAGCGCGAAGTTTCAACGGGCTATTTGGGCGAGTTGGTCATGAACGAACTGATCAAGCTTGATCAGGTGGCCTACGTGCGGTTCGCCTCAGTCTATAAAAGTTTCGAAGATATCAACGAGTTCGTCAAAGCTATTGACGAAATCAAGGTCGAGCCTGTCTCGGGCGGTCGCGCATCAAAGGGTGCATGATGGCGGGCGGCGCTGGTGGCGTGCCCGCTATGTCACGGGTAACCGAGGTCGATCTTCACTGGATGCGTCAGGCCATTTCGCTTAGCGCGAGTGTGCTTTTCTTGACCAGTCCTAACCCACGCGTTGGTTGCGTCATTGTCAAAGACGGCCAATTGTTGGCGTCTGGTGCGACGCAAGCCGTGGGCGGCCCACATGCCGAAGTCATGGCGTTGCGGCAGGCCCAAGAGCGCGGCGTCGATGTCGCCGGGTCTACGGTATATGTGACGCTCGAGCCCTGCAGTCATTTTGGTCGCACGCCGCCGTGTGTCGATGCGCTTGTGGCTGCGCGTCCTGCACGTGTGGTCATTGCCATGTCCGACCCCAACCCCTTGGTCAGTGGTCGTGGCGTTGCCCGGTTGCGCGCAGCGGGTATCGAGGTGTCAGTGCCGGTCTGTGCCGATGAGGCGCTTGAATTGAACCCCGGGTTTGTGGCGCGCATGACGCGCAAAGCGCCGTGGGTATGGGTTAAGTCGGCGGCGTCGCTCGATGGGCAGACTGCGCTGGTTAACGGGGTGTCACAATGGATTACGGGGCCCCTGGCCCGTGCCGACGGCCACCACTGGCGGGCACGTAGTTGTGTGGTGTTAACAGGCCTGGGCACGGTGCTGGCCGATAATCCGCAGTTGACTGTGCGCGAGGTTGACACGCCGCGCCAGCCGGTTCGCGCTGTCGTCGATACGCATTTCCAGGTGCCTGAAACCGCCCGGCTTTTCGACGGCGGGCGGGTGCTGGTGTTTACTTGCGTGGTCAATCACGACAAAGCACAACGGCTAGCCGATTGCGGTGTTCAGGTGGTGGTGCTGCCCGAGCACGATGGCCATGTCGATTTGATGGCGGTCATGCAGTGGTTGGGCGCCAATGAGTTCAACGAGATTCATGTCGAGGCGGGTGCGCGTTTGCACGGGGCGTTGCTGCAGGCGGGCCTGGTCGACGAATTGCTGGTGTATTTTGCACCCATGGTGCTGGGCCCTGGGCAGGGTATGTTTGCGCTGCCTGGGTTAAGTGGTTTGGGTGACGTCCAGCGTTACGATTTTTTAGCGCCGGTTGGTATTGGCCCCGATTTGCGTGTGCGTGCGCGCCGCGCCGATCGCTGGGCTGATCTGCTGGCGGCGGTATCAACTGATTTATCGGGTGGGCATACAGTGCCGGCCCACTGACTTAGGGTGTGATTTATGTTTACAGGGATTGTTGCGGCGGTTGGCAAGATTGTTGATGTTCAACCGCTGAAGGCCGGCGAAGATGACGCGGGCGTGCGCCTGACACTTGAGGCGGGTGGATTGCCGCTCGAACATACGCGCTTGGGTGATTCAATCGCGATTCAAGGCGCCTGCATGACAGTCGTCGAGTTTACGAGCTCAACGTTCAAGGTCGATGTGTCTCGCGAGAGCTTGAACCGGACGGCGGGGTTGGATGCGATCGGCGAGGTGAACCTGGAGCATGCGTTGCGCATGGGCGATTCACTAGACGGGCATCTGGTGTCGGGTCATGTCGACGGCCTGGGCGAGGTCGTGCGTTTCGAGCCGGTGGGGGAATCGTGGGATTTACGCATTCGGGTGCCGGCCAGTTTGGCGAAATATCTGGCCTATAAGGGTTCGATTACGGTAAACGGGGTCAGCTTAACGGTAAACCAGGTCGACGACGCAGCCGATGGTAGCTGCGAGATCCGGATCAACCTGATTCCGCATACGGTGCAAGTGACGACGCTGAAGCATTTGAAGGCGGGTAGTGCGGTTAACCTGGAAATTGACATGATTGCGCGTTATGTTGAGCGCATGGTGAGCAAGACGGTATAGGTTTTTGATTTTGCCGTATTTCTGTTAGAATGACGGACTTCGCTTTGGTGAGGCTTTGTGCCTTGCCTGCCAGTAGTTAAAAGCGATTAGGACAGGTGGCCGAGCGGTTGAAGGCGCACGCCTGGAAAGCGTGTATACGTGAATAGCGTATCGGGGGTTCGAATCCCCCTCTGTCCGCCAAGAATTAGTCTACAGCAGTAGGCGATAGTATAGAAACCCGCATGTTTACGGACATTGCGGGTTTTTTTGTGTCTGCATCAATAGACGGTAGTTGATTGACATATACGGTATTGTGACGGTATTTTGGACGGTATCCATCTGCCGACAGGAATAAATACCGTCATGAACCTATCTGATGTTGCTGTGCGTCAAGCTAAGCCAAAGGAAAAACCGTATAAGTTGGTTGACGGTACCGGTTTGTATTTGTTGGTGAATAAGGCGGGGAAGTATTGGCGCTATGACTATCGGTTTGGCGAGAAACGCAAAACTATTTCCTATGGCGTCTACCCCGTCATGACCTTATCGGCTGCGCGTGAGGCGCATCTGGTGGCTAAACGAGAGTTAGGTGAGGGTCGCGATCCAATGGCGGGGCGCAAGGCCGAAAAGCGGGCCGATGCCATGACTTTTAAATCGGTGGCTGAGAAATGGTTCAGGCATTGGAAACCTAGTAAGACCGATAAACATGCTGCGGAAGTGTGGCGGAGACTAGAGTTGGATATTTTGCCAGCCCTGGGCAGTGTTCCGGCCAAAGATCTGACGGCGGCTCAAGTGCGCGATTGCATCAAGACTATCGAAGCAAGGGGTGCGCTGGATATTGCCAAGCGTCAGCTACAAAAATGCAGCCAAATTATGCGGTATGCGGTGGCCCATGACTTGGCTAGCCGTAACCCGGTAGCCGACATACAGCCTTCTGATATTTTGCCCGCCAGGAAGAAGCGCAACTATTCCCGCATTGACGCCAAAGACCTGCCCCAGCTATTGCATGATATGGATGCTTACACAGGTGGCGAACATACACGGTTAGCCCTGCAACTGATGGTGCTGGTCTTTGTTCGTACCAGTGAGTTGATCTGTGCGAAATGGGATGAGTTTGATTTTGATGCAGGCCGTTGGAGTATCCCAGCAGAGCGCATGAAGATGCGTACCCCCCATATCGTACCCCTTAGCAAGCAGGCGTTGGCCGTCTTGCAAAAGCTGCAAGCCCTATCCTATGGTCGGGAATTTGTCTTTCCTGCGGATACCGGAAAGCCCACGCACATGAGCAATAACACCATTTTGTACGCGCTGTATCGCATGGGTTATAGGGGGCGAATGACAGGCCACGGTTTCAGAGGCGTGGCGTCCACTATCTTGCACGAGCAGGGTTGGCCCCACGAGCATATCGAACTACAGCTCGCACACCAAGAGCGCGACGACGTATCAGCGGCGTATAACCATGCGCTGTATTTACCCCAGCGGGCCAAGATGATGCAGGCCTGGGCCGACCATTTGGATGCGCTGCGCGTAGCTAATGTGGTGGCTATGAGGCGGGCATGATGACTATGATGTCAAATACAAATTATTACAAGGCACTTCTTCGGTGGGTAGGGCGTGTACCTGACCATGGTAAAGCGCTTGGACTGTTAACCGCATCTGTCGAAGCTTGCATGTTATTGGCGCACCGCTCAGTTTCGGATCTTGAGTCGATGCTGGATGTAATGAATAAGCACCTTTCAGAGTCTGATGGAGAAATAGACTTTGTGGCGTATCGACTCCCGCGACCGGAGCTTAATTGGCAATTACACGGAGAGGGGGTTTGGAGGCTGGCGGTTATTGCCGTTAGCGACCCAATATTAATGAGACTGCGTGTAGAAAAATGGGAGCTTGTTGCTGCTGTGGCGTTGCTTTGGTCGAGGCAAGCAGTTGATGTGCTTAAGAAGGAGCCAATAGGATTAGGCATTTATCCGCGTGTCGCAGGTCAGAAGGCGCAGCGTCTTGCTTCACGTGCTAAGGAGTTTTTGTCCTATGCACAGCGAGAAAGGGATGCTCTAGATATCACGGTCGGACGAAACAATCGTAATGCACAACGTGACAAGGCTAGCAAGAAGGGAGATGCATGGCGTCAAGAGGCATGTAGACGGTACAGGGCCTTTGAGGGGAGACGAAGTTATGCAGAATGGGGGCGACAGTTGGAGTACACGGAATTTACTGATAACTCAGGCACGCGAAGAATATTTCCATCAACTGACACCATCAAAGCTTTTCTTAGTAAAGCCAAAAAAGAAGGCCTTATATAGTTTTTACTTATGTGGTTTGCCGGGCAACTCGTATGCCTTGCCCGGCTACTGTGATTACTATTTAGTCCTTGAGACTCATGCTATGCCCATGTTTAATTCCCAAAGGGGTACATCGTGGCAAAGCAAACTCCACAAGCCGACGACCGGCTAATCACTGACAAAGAAGTAGCCCACCTGCTGGGCGCTTCCCGTTCCTGGCCTTGGAAGCTGGTGCAGACGGGTAAATTTCCCGCACCCATAAAACTATCAGCACGCTGCACACGCTGGCGACTTTCTGCTGTTCGTGAGTGGATGGCTGACCCGCAAGGATGGCAGGAAGCGAACGCGGAGGGCTGAACATGCAGAGACGAAAAACTCTCACGGTTGGAGGCTACGTTGGGCGGCGTGGCTTCAACCCTAAAAGCACAGCAACGGCGGTGCGATATGTCCGCATTTTGGCTTTGCTGGCGACGATCAAAGCAAGCGCATTGACAGCGCACGACGCGTCAGAGGGGATGCAATGATTAAAGACCTGCATCAACTCGAAAGCGCCTTGCTTGCTGGCGGCCTAATCCCTGACTCCATCACGGCGGGCAGTCTGCAACGCTGCAAGGCCGAAGGTGACAAAGGCAGCAAGCGTAGCGGCGCGTACCGCCTGTTTGATGATGACGTGCCGACCTGCATTTGGTGGAACTGGAAAACATCGGCCACGGGCGTTTGGGTATCGAATGACCGTCCCCTGTCTGATGTTGACCGCAACCGGCACAGGCTGCTTATGAGACAGGCCAAGCGAGAGCGGCAGCAAGAGCAGATGGCGCAATGGGCTAATAACCGCCAGTACCTTACCCGTCTTTGGGATAGCGCTAAGCCGATGACAGCCTCGTGTGCTGCTGGTGTCTACCTGGAACGGCGCGGCCTTATGGTTCCTAATTCCGATGCGCTGCGATTCATGCCGAAGCTGGATTACTGGCACGGCGCAATACTGATAGATCAGTTTCCGGCCATGCTTGCGGCGGTAACCGATAGCTCGGGGGTGCTGGTGAATGTTCACCGTACATACCTGACCCTCGACGGCCATAAAGCCAACGTGCCTACGGTCAAGAAGCTATGTAAGTCTGCTGGGCGAATGGCGGGCGCGTCTATAAAGATAGGGCAGCAAGTGGAGCGACCTGATGGGCGGCTGGGCCTAGGCGTGGCCGAAGGCATAGAAACTGCGGTTGCTGCAACCCTCTTAGGTGGAGTGCCTGTCTGGCCTTGCGTATCGGCGCATGGCCTTGCGTCATTTGAGCCGCCCCCTGGCATACATCACCTATATATTTTTGCCGACAACGACGAAAACCAAACCGGGCAGAAGGCAGCGGCCGACTTGGGCAAGCGGGCGGCACGTATGGGGTTGTCGGTGCGGATACTGACACCGGATGCAGTAGGCGACTGGAACGACGAATTGATTGCACGGAGGGCTGCGGTATGAGCGAGGTGCAAGTAATCGAGTTGGATATAGATGACGCGGCCAAACCCATAGACCCATTCCCGGCAGAAAACGAGCGCCCATGCTGGCGCTGTTATGACGACTGGGTAGACCGCAAAGGCAAGAAGCTCAAACCCGGCGTGTATTACCACAGCATCAGGGAAAATTCCGATTCGCCCCCGACCATTATCGACGACTGGCACTGTGGCCCCCTTCATGTGGTAGCACTGACCGCCAATCAGGAGGATGGCGACCATGGGCGGCTGCTGAAGTACCGAAATGTTAACGGCAATTGGAAGTATTGGGCCATGCCAATGCAAATGCTGGCGGGGGATGGCATGGAAGTGTTGGCGGTGCTGATGGCCGAAGGGCTTGCAATAGACCGAAAGCGCAAGGCGCGACTCCTGGACTACATCAATGCGCAGCTTCCCAACGAACGCCTACGGGCTGCCAATACAACCGGCTGGCATGGCAGCGTGTTTGTTTTGCCTGATGCGATCTTTGGCGGGGATGATATTTGGTATCAGGCAACCGAGCGTACAGCCCCCTATGGCGTGGCTGGAACAATGG
This sequence comes from Pusillimonas sp. NJUB218, assembly GCF_003788685.1. Classification (NCBI taxonomy): domain Bacteria; kingdom Pseudomonadati; phylum Pseudomonadota; class Betaproteobacteria; order Burkholderiales; family Alcaligenaceae; genus Pusillimonas; species Pusillimonas sp. NJUB218. Next base: position 42,588 of record NZ_NQMK01000007.1, on the reverse strand, counting down.
AAGGCTGGCAGGCTAATGTAGCGGCGCGGGCGGTGGGCAATCCCATGCTGACGCTGGGCATATCGGCGGCGTTTGCGGGCGTTCTGCTGGAAAAGCTCAATATCGATGGGGGCGGCCTGCACCTGTTTGGTGATTCCAGCGCTGGCAAGACCACTATTCTTATGGCGGCTATATCGGTTTGGGGCGGGCCTTCGTTTCGTCGGACATGGCGTACCACAAGCAACGGCCTGGAGGGTGCGGCCAAGATGCACACCGGCACCATGCTTGCCTTGGACGAGGTGGGCGAGGTAAACCCCAAAGACCTATACGAATCGGCCTATGCCCTGGTTAACGGCCATGGCAAGACGCGTGCCAATGTAAGAGGCGAGGCACGGCAGGTTTCACGCTGGCGTGTGTTTGTCCTGTCCACCGGCGAAGTAACCATTGCATCGAGGATGGCGGCAGGCGGGTATGAAGCTAAGGCAGGCCAAGCCTTGCGCCTGCAGGACGTACCCATTACCGGCATCTATGGCGCATGGGATGAACTGCATGGCTTTGCATCGGGGGCGGCCCTGTCTGACGCCATACGCGACGGCGCAACCCAGCACTACGGCCAAGCAGGACGGGCTTTTGTGGCGGCGCTGATAAAGCACTTTGCTGATGGGCTGGAGCTATCGGGTAGACTTGAAGCGATCATAAATAAGTTTGGGGCAGCCGACGGGCAGGAAACCCGGGGGGCGCGAGTCTTTGCTTTGTGTGCCTTGGCGGGCGAGTTGGCAACGGGGGCGGGCATAGTTCCATGGCAGTCGGGGCATGCCGCCAATGCTGCGATGCGGGCGTTTACCTTATGGCGCGATCAGCGAGCTACAGGCGGGCGCAATGCCGAGGACGTGGCGATACTGCGGGCGATCAACGACTTTATCGACAAGTACGGCGATAGCCGGTTTTCAGGCATCGCCAAAGACGATGCGATGCGACCTGTTATCAATCGGGCGGGCTACGTGGACAAATCTGGGGCGTCTACCGTCTACCTGTTTACTTCTGGTGGGCTGCGAGAAGCCACGACAGGGTACGACATAAAGCGGGTGATTAAGGCATTGGATAGTGTGGGTGCATTTGCACAGAAGGGGGCGAACGGCAAAACGGCGCTTTCGACTCGGACACCGGACGGTAGGACGCCACGGCTTTATCATATTTACCCCGATAAGCTGGGTGAAGGCGGCTAGAAATGATAAATGCGTACCTTGACTCTAAAAAACTTGGTGCCACAGGTGCCGCAGGTGCCATAGCCTTCTGTGGCGTGTCTTACAGTGTGGCACCATGCGTAAACCGAGGTGCCACAAGTGCCACAAAACACGGCTTGCATGGTTCGTTTGTGGCACCTGTGGCACCATCGAAAACAGTAGGTGCCACACGCAAAACCGCATGGCTATTGACTGCGGCACCGGTGGCGCTTGTGGCACCACAAAAAACAAGGCAGGAAGTTGAAAATCGGGGCTGCCATGAGTGAGGTGGCTATTCTGGCGGCGCTAGATGGCTGGTTAGGTGGTTGGGAAGCGCCCCCGGCCTACCTTAAAAAACCTAATATTGTGCAAAGCCCCCAAGAGCAGGTTGGCACGGAAGCACGCACCGATACGACGGGGTTCAATCTGGTGGCTACCAGCCCGGCTACCACAGTATCCGCCCCCGATGGTAGGCCAGCCCTGCGAAAAAAACAGGCGAAAAATTGGGAAGGCTACGCCTGGACGGATAACGAGGCCGAACTGTGCGCGGCGAGGGCGCTGGCGTTCATGGCAAAAGGTATACCGGCACAGTCCGCCGATAGACTGGCTTGCCGCCTCATGCGGCGCGACCGCCACTTAGACGACCGGCGAAGCTGTGCTGAGTGCCTCAGCTTCTACGCTGGTCATTGCCGCCAACGCATTACACCAATCGGCGAAACATGCATATATACCTTGCACCGATGTGTGGGTTTCAAGGATGAGATGGACGGTTTCGCAAAGCACTCTGATGCAAAGGAGAGTGTTTGAAATGTGGCCCCTCAAATTACTTGGAAATGAAAAGGGCAGTGAAACAAATCATCCGTTCGATCAGGGGGCTTGTCTGTTAGCTGGCCGTTGGACACTACTAAGGGAACATGAACGCATGGAAGGATTTGGTGCTGGCTCAATCCATACCTATACCGTTGACTTATGACTCGGGCCAGTTCGACGATCGTATACGTGACTTATATACAGCGCATTCAGCTTCTTACATTGACGAAGCGCTACGCGCCCTTTATGGGGACAGACTCACAGGACGGGCTCAATTATGTCAACTAATGATAACGCTCGGCGGCTGGCGGCATATCGGAGGCGGCTTGAAGATGCTGGTTTCAAGCGTGTCAGTGCCTATGTATCGAGTGACCTGATTATCTATGTACAAAGCCAGAAGGAGCGTGGCGAATGTATGGGGCGCACGCTTGAGCGGCTTTTGCTGGGTACTGCCAAGGTTCGTCCTACATATTACTCCGACGAAGAAATTGCGCAAAGGGAAGCTCGACGGGAGTAATGAGCCAAGCAGCGTGCCCAAGCTCGCAAACTGACTCAAGTAGAACACTGGCCCTCCGCAGGGCCAGGCTAGCGGGTAAAGCCATAAACTATGGAACGCAAAAGCCTGTTGCGTAAACCAGAGTTTTCAAAGCAGTACGTGTGCGCGTGCGCACGATGGAGGAAGCGAATCGAGGCAACAGACAACAAGGGGTCGATGGCAAGCTTTATGTGTATTAACTTAGGCTTGATCTGACATACACTGTCTGATCAAGTCACAACTGAGCGCATGACAGCCGCTTTCGGCCAGAAGCGGAAATTGAGTTTGTGTTCAAGTTTTGTAGGTACCTAAATATGCGAAAGCAGATAATGCGCAATGACTATGCCTAGTCTAAACTAGTAGACGAATAGAAATAGCCTGTAACGTACCGTCCATTTAATTTAGACATCCAGGAGAATCGTTAGTGCTTTTCATAAAGGTATTGTCGGCAGTAGCGCTTTCCGGATCGATCGCCTGGTGTATCGCGGAGCCCGACTATGAGCCCGCAATAGCAATGATCACTTCACTCTCGGCCCTAGTAACGGCTTTCCTTGTTGAGGGGAAACGAACAAAACGGGAAGCGCAGAAGCAGGTCGTCTCCCATAATGGCTTTGGCATCCAAGCCGGCGGCAACGTGACAACTGGCGACATCAGGACTGAGCAAGGGACAAAAGATGCTCAATAAAAATCAAGATCAAACCGTAGCAAGCGGGGGGGCCGCAATCCAAGCAGCGGGGGATGTCACGATCGTCAACACCGGGATCTCGACTGCCGAGGCAAGAGCAATCGCTCTAGATGTCGCAAAGGCTACTTTCTACGAACTGTCAGGTCTGGCGAGAGACATTGCAAGCTCACGAGTTGAAGAAATAACCAATCGGGTGATTGAGAAGCTTGAGAAAGAGAACCCGAGCGGACTCCAGAAAGCGAAGGATCCAGACTTTCAATATTCGCTTCTGACAGTTCAGAAGGAGTTTGCAAGAACTGGCGATACGGATCTGGGGGACCTTCTCGTTGATCTGCTAGTTGATCGCAGCAAGCAAGATCAGAGAACTATCCTTCAAATCGTACTAAATGAGTCTCTCGCAACTGCCCCTAAACTGACCGATGGGCAGTTATCAGCCCTAGCATTAATCTTCCTTTTCCGGTACACGCAGAACTATCAGGTCGGAAATCACAAACTATTCGGTGAGTATTTGGATAAGCATGTCTTCCCCCATTCAGCGAGGCTTCCGAAGAGTGCGGCTAGCTACCAGCACCTTGAATTCGCTGGTTGCGGTACTGCTCTAGTTGGTGGCCCGCTCGAAGAGACTCTTGGAAAGCGTTACGGAGGCCTCTTCCTCAAAGGATTCGAGAAGGCAGAACTTACCAGCCGAGGCATATCCGTAGGGCTTGACTCTAGGTTCGTCATTCCATGCCTAACGGATCCTTCGAAGTTGCAGAATAACGCGATGAATAGACAGACCATCGAGAAACAAATCGAGGAGAAGCAACTGAGTGCGGACGATGGTGCCAAGCTTCTAACTCTTTTCGATGAATCCAAACTGAACGACATTCAAGTGAAGGAGAAGGTCATACAGATTCGGCCGTTCATGAAAGAGGTGTTTGACGCTTGGGTTAACACTCCAATGCAAAGCTTCACATTGACTAGCGTGGGTATAGCTATTGGGCACGCGAATATCAAGCGCTTCGCTAGGGAGTTTACGGAATTGGAAGTCTGGATCAACTGACGCCTAGCCCTTCCTTCAAACGGTGGTCTATCGGCTCCTTGAAGGAGGGTTGTTACCTTCTCAACGAACCCTGAGACTGACTGCTCCGGGTCGATTTCGGCCATGTGCCTATAGCTAAAATCGGCCACATTCAGACGGTCGAACAATAGATAGCTGGTTTGCTGGAAAGCAGACTTTCGTGTCTTCCGGTCTGGCAGATACTCGGCTCTTGTCAGCTGATGAATAGCAGTTCTTCAAGCTTTTCCTTATTGGGAACCAACTTAAGCTCAATCATCCGGATAATTGCCATGCGCAACAGCTCATAGGTCTTCACCAAGTCTTCGTCCACGTGCTTTGGAGAACCGTGCGCTGCAGCAGAACGCAGGTTATAGAGCTTGACAATTTCCTTTTGCTTCTCCAAACGAGCGAGTCCGCGTGGCTTGAGGAAAGCTGCCAGTTGGGATGAGACTCGGAAGACAAGTTCCGCTTTGTGAGGAGCGAAGATGGCCTCTAGAGCTCCCCAAATAGACACGAGCATCATGGCCGTGTTGGGGATGCATTGGGCATTGTCAAAAGTATCCAGAGCTAGGTTGAACTCTGCACTCGAACTGCGAAGTTCAAGGGCGTTATTCCAGTTTTCGACAACCCAGTCGATGCTCTCGATGACCTTGTCGCCATTTATGAGGCCTATGTTGACGTGTCGTTCTCGCTGGGCATAGAGCATGGCGGCCAACTCTCCGCCCTTGTCCTTACCAGCTCTTTCCTTCAACTTTGCGATTGACCCTTGCGTAAACGCCTGCAGTGCGATCTGCGGATCTACCCAGAGACGAAACAAAGAGATGATTGTGTGACCGACAATAAGATTCGATAAACGTGGATGAATGTACTCCTTGGGAATAAAGAGCTCGGCCAGGATGTCGACACCACGCTTGTGCGATACGGCTTGCCATGGGCCTGGATGGAATGATGTGGGGGTGGCTGGTCGCTCAAAGGCCAGAATGTCAGTCGCGAAAAGATGAGCGAACGTTGTGCGCAATTGGATGCCATGCCCAAATTCAATTACCCGGTCACCCAGGTCAATGCCAGAGATACCTAAGCAAATATCAGTCCGGACAGGCTTTTCATCCATTTGGTGTTTTCTCCACTTGTGTTTTCTGGGTTCTAATTTTCGCGTCAAGTTCGAACATTAGCGTTACCGCTGCGGATCAATGCTGTAACTGACTGCTTTGGGTCGAGGCTGTGTGAAAACGCATCAAGCACTGGCACCGGCAAAAAACCGACCTCTTAGATCGCTCCGCATGCGATTTTCTTGCTATAGGTAATGGTAAGAAGACCCCTGAATTTTGTAGTTGCCTGAGTTTTCACACAGCCTCGGTCGTTTCCTGCCTGACAGTATCTGTCAGATCAAGCACAGATTTATACACTTTATGAGCGACCCAATCCAAAACCAACCCAATCTTGCTCACACTCCCACCTGACATACTTCGGGTAATCCTGAGAAGATAGTTCTTTTAGTGGGATTTTGTAGCGCGCATTGATTATGCTCATAACAATTAAGCGCTGTCTTGCCGAACCATTCGATTTTTCAATGTACTCCCCAGCTAGTCGATGCACAATCTGTTTGTCGACCCCACTCCGATAACCTGAATCAATAGTTTCCGCTATATCAGTTGCCCATTGCTCGCAGGTTATATCAGCATCTGCCGCTTTCGTTTTTGCATTTGTTGGTATGGGAGGTTCATTGACAGCGCGGGTTGAGTCAGGAGCTAGTGTTGCCTGCTGTTCGATTGGTTTATCTGTCCACCCAAGCTTCATCATGCAACCTTTCATAATTGCATCTTGAGCTCGTCTGGCTCTTATCGCAGCACCAAGTGCTACGCCTTGCGCAAACCCTGATGAAAAAGATGCACCCGGACTGGGTGTGACATAACCCGAATAGTTGGTGGTCTGAACGCCATCTTGACCGTATGAAGTAAACGTTCCAGAAATGCTGTAGCTTTGTTTGGTGGGCGCGTAAACGCGAACGTCAGGCATTGGTGCAGCACCATGGGCGACCTGCATGCAATAACCTTCATCAATTGCCTTTTGATTAGCCATCAGCTCTGTATCACCGGAAGCGTAATTGCGGTTGTACCACTGGGTGTTTGCACATCCAGCAAGCAACATAACAATGGATACACAGACTGCCATTCTTTTTGCCATGCCAGCACCAATTGAGATTTAAAAACAGTAGAGTTACGTACTGTAGTATATAAAGCGGTAGTGCGCCACTCTACGCGCATGAGCACGAAGACAGTTAACACTCCGGATACGGCACGCGCCAGAATTGCCGTAAATTTGAGACGGCTACGTACCGAGCGAGGGTTGAGCCAAGAACGTATGGCCGAGTTGGCGGATTTCCATCGCACCTATGTTTCTCAACTTGAGCGCTGCGTGACCAACATCAGTATCGATGGTTTGGAGCGTATTGCTCATGCGTTGGGTATTGATGTCGTTGAGTTACTTGTCCCGGCGTTGGAGGACGGGGATAAGTTGAGTGACAAAAACTAAGGCAAGGAGTTGTTGTTGGAACGACAAGCTCTGGACTGTGGATAAGTGCTCAGTGCTTTAATTTTGACGGTAGTTTTGACGGTATGAGTGTTTTTGTTTTTCTGTAGATTGTTTATTCATGAGGCTTTTTGTCTTTGATGTGACTCCCCCTCTGCCGCCAAGAATATATAAGCCCTTGAGTTCTCTCGAACTCAAGGGCTTTTTGTTAGCGCGGCGTATTTGAACGTTGAACGCAGGGATGTAGCTGATTGTAAAAAGATTTCATTTTTGACGCCGTCTTACATGGAAACTGTTATTTCAAGTTGTGGCAAGTTAGAATTCCGTTACTATTAGTTGTTCGGAGAAACGAGTGTCTGCTCTCAAGAGTTTCCTGATGTTTGGGCTGGCGTTATTTGTTGCGTTTGCGCATAACGTTGGTATGGCGCAAGCAATTGCGGGAAACACGCCCGATATGGCCGTCGGTCAGGTGCGAGGTGCTGCAGTTAATGTCGTTGGCCCCGGAGACGCATTGCGCATTGTGGTGCTGGGTCACCCAGACCTAACCACAGACGTCACTGTAACCGCCAGTGGGCAAATTACGGTGCCTTTTCTAGGGAGCCTGGATGTGAACAACCAGGCGCCGGCCGACATTGCCCAGCGCGTCGCCAATGGCATGCGTAAGGGAGGCTATCTGCGCGACCCGCAGGTTGTCGTCGAGGTCGTTCAGGTGCGTAGCCGCCTTGCGTCTATTTATGGCGAGGTCCAACGTCCTGGGCGTTACCCCATCGAGGGCAATTTGTCGTTGCTCGAATTGCTGTCTTTGGCGGGCGGTGTTAAAGCGGGGGCCGATGACAAGGCCGTGTTAATGCGTCGTGAAGGCACATTGGGGCAGCCGCGTGAGCAGCTCGAGGTTACCGTGGGCAACCGCGTGGTGCCCTCGCAAGACGTGCAAGATATCGAGTTACAGCCTGGTGATGTTGTTTTTGTGCCTCTGGCGCCCCGCTTTTACATATACGGCGAAGTGGGGCAACCGGGTGCGTATCCGGTTGAAGATGGGTTAAACATCATGCGCGCTATTGCCTTGGCCGGGGGGCTTAATGCGCGTGCCTCTGAAAACCGAATACTCATACGTCGGGTGGATCCAATCACTGGGCAAATGCGCGATATACCCGTGGAATTGGCTGATGCCGTGTTGCCGGGTGATGTTGTTTACGTTAATGAGCGATGGTTCTGATTTAAGGGGCTGTACTTTATGTCTGCAGCGGCAACGTTGGCCGGTCTTAGTTTTTTAGTGCTTGGCGAAAGCCACATGATCTATGAACTGCGTGACAACTTGTATAACGACTTAGCCGCTCAAGGTGCGACTAAAACCCACATTGTGGGTGCCTGTGGGGCGAGCGCCATCGATTGGATCAAGCCGAAGGTTGTCGATTGTGGCGCTGTGAAAAAGGGTGAGGCCGCCGCAACCGTAACAGGTCCCGGCACGCAGACCCAGGCGATCGGTCAATTGATTGCCGCAGACAAGCCCGATGTGGTTGTGGTGGTTATTGGCGACACCATGGGGTCTTATGATAACCCCGCTTTTCCCAAAGCTTGGGCATGGCAGGGGGTCAGTAGTCTTGTTAAGGCCATTGCGGCGACAAAGACGCCCTGTGTATGGGTGGGGCCGGCCTACGGAAAGGCCGGAGGCAAATACAACAAACAAGATGATCGGGTCGAACGCGCTGCGCGGTTCTTGTCCAGCGCCGTAAGTCCTTGCACGTACGTTGATTCCCTGAAATTCGCCAAGCCGGGGCAATGGCGCACATTTGACGGTCAGCATTTTACTCCTGACGGTTACGCGGCCTGGAGCAAGGCCATTGTCGGAGAGTTGGGCGGTTTGCCTCAAATCCAAAAGCTGCGGGAAAGTAAGTAACAATGTTGTTAACTTGACGGGGGAGTCATGGTAGATGCCCAGGCGCTTGAATTACGCGCCGTCTTGCTAGTGGGCGGTTCCGGGACGCGGCTTTGGCCGATGTCTCGCGCGATTTACCCGAAGCAGTTTTTGCCCATACTTGATGGGCACTCGCCCCTTGAGCAAACCTTTAGGCGTTTGGCCGGCTTGACGTCAGCGCAGCCCATTGCCGTCGCCAACGAAGAGCATCGCTTTATCGTTGCTGAACAGTTACGGCAGGTCGGGTATCCAGATGATGGCACTATTTTGCTAGAACCTGCGGGGCGCAATACAGCGCCCGCAGTTGCATTGGCGGCCTTGTTGGCCACGCGGGATGAAAGTGATGCCGTGTTGCTGGTTTTGCCTTCTGATCACGTTGTGCGCGACCCCGAGGCGTTTACTCGGGTAGTGAGTGCAGGGTTGCCGGCGGCCGCTGCCGGAAAGTTTGTGACGTTTGGTGTTAAGCCTCAGTATCCGGAAACGGGCTATGGCTACATTCAAATTGATCCAACCCCCGATGCTTCCGATGAGCTCGTATTTGCTGTGCAGCAGTTTACCGAAAAGCCCGATGCGGCTCGGGCTGCGCAATTTCTGCAGCAAGGAAATTATTACTGGAACAGCGGCATGTTTTTGTTTCGTGCCAGTTCCTACTTACAGGCGCTCGAACAGTTTCGTCCGGATATCCTGAGTGCTTGTCGTCAGGCGATGTCTGATCTTAGCAACGATGGGGACTTCACTCGAATCAATGCTTCGGCGTTTCAGTCCTGCCCGTCCGACTCTATTGACTATGCCATCATGGAACGTATTCCTGATGCCGCTATGGTCGAGCTTGATGCGGGCTGGTCCGATATCGGGTCTTGGGAAGCCTTGCATCAGCTGAGCGAGAAAGATGCCGATGGCAATGTCTTGATGGGCGATGTTCTGGCGACTTCTTGCAGCAATGTTTATGCCAGCGGCAGCGATCGTTTGCTGGCGTTGCTTGGCCTTCAGAATTTGGTTGTCGTTGACACTCCAGATGCGGTTTTGGTGGCGGCGCGGGATCAGGTGCAGAACGTACGCGATATCGTCACGATATTAAAAGCGCAAGGGCGATCCGAGGCTGTGTCGCCGCATCGGGTGCTGCGGCCTTGGGGCTATTACGAATCCGTCGATTTCGGCGAGCGGTTTCAGGTCAAACGCATCACTGTGCATCCGGGTGGGCGTTTGTCCATGCAGTTGCATCATCATCGCGCCGAGCATTGGATTGTTGTCAGAGGCACAGCGCAAGTAACTCGAGGCGAAGAGACGTTTTTACTTGGCGAGAATCAGTCGGCCTATATCCCCCTGGGTATTCGGCACCGGCTGGAGAATCCCGGTTCCATTCCTCTTGAGGTCATCGAAGTACAGTCAGGGTCCTATCTCGGAGAGGATGATATTGTCCGCTTCGACGATGCTTACGGGCGCTAATCGGAGCATGTATGTTTCAACCTGAAAAGTTAGGCCGTAACAACCATGGTTTTTTGGTGGCGGCTGGACTGTTGTCCGCAGCCGTGAACGGTGGCATTGCCGGATTACTGATCGAACGTCACGATGTCCTTGGCGATGGTACGGGTCTCATTGCGGTTTGGGTGTTGGCTATTACCGCATTCATGGCGTTTTACATGTTTCACCTGATGATCAGCGCCCGTAGCATGGCATGGATGCTACGGCAGGCTGCGGTGCGCTGGTTGCGCATTCTGCTAGTGGCCATGATTCTCGTTTTTTTCGTATTGCATAACCAAGTTCCCGACAGTCTCGCTCGTACGTTGTTGCTCGAGTGGGCTGGCTATAGCTTACCGTTACAGTGCATTATGTTGGCGGGCTTGCGGATGCTTGTATGGCGGGTAAATACGGCGCCAACGAACCGGCGCAAAGCGATTTTCGTTGGCTTGGGCCCAGAGGCTTACAAGCTTGCTCACCGGTTGATACGATCCCCCATCTTGGGGATGGAAATTGTTGGCTATTATGCCGCGCAGCCTGTGCCTTCAGGTTTGTATCCCGAGAGCGTGCAGTTGCCTTATCTGGGCGGCTATAACGATGCCATTGCGCATATCGAGAAGAATGAATTTTCGGTGGTTTTCGTCGCCATGCGAGAGCATGAACGCCCCGAAATGACGACTTTGATGGATAAGCTTTATGACTCGACAAGCGCCATCTATTTCATGCCTGAACCCCGGTTGTCAGAAGGTTTTTCTGTGCAGGGTGCAGAAATTGCAGGTGTTTCGTTGTTGGCGCTTCATGAAACCCCGATGGTAGGCGCATCACGCTACATAAAAAGGGTAACGGATGTTGTGCTGGCCAGCTTGGCGCTGTTGGTGCTGTCTCCGGTGATGTTGCTGGCGGCATTGGCCATCAAGCTTGATAGCCCAGGTCCTGTTCTTTATCGGCAGAAAAGATATGGCGAAGGCGCACGACCCATAATGGTTTATAAGTTCCGTTCGATGCGTGCCGATGCGCACCAAGATGGCTTGCTGATGCAAGCCCGCAAGGGCGATGACCGCGTGACACGGGTAGGGCGTTTCTTGCGTCGCACCTCGATCGATGAACTGCCGCAGTTGTTGAATGTATTGCAGGGGTCGATGAGTTTGGTGGGTCCGCGTCCCCATGCAGAGTCACACAACGAGTTTTATCGACAGAAAATTCGCGGTTATATGCTGCGCCATACGGTGAAGCCTGGCATCACGGGCTGGGCTCAGGTCAATGGCTTACGAGGGGAGACCGACACCCTTGACAAGATGGAGCGCCGGGTGCAGTACGACCGCTATTACATTACGCATTGGTCGCTCTGGATGGATATAAAAATATTGTTTCGAACCGCGCTGATGATATTTTGGGATCGTAACGCCTATTAATTTAGGCTGTGCGTCACGGGCAAAGCGCGGTTTCAATATGCATCCAACGGCATTCACGCGGATTCAGCAGTTCAGCCAGGCTATCGTTACCGTTGTCGGTCTGCACCACAATGCCTAACCTGACCACATTTTGCTGGTAACGGTTCGATGGTAAGTCGCCCTGTTTACGGGCGTGGTAGCCATCAAGTATTACACGTAGGTTAGGGCTGGCTTGCCAAGTCAGCCGCGGCCCAACACGTAGCCGGGTGCTGTTGGTTAAATCGCCGGTTAAGCGGGTATCTTTCTGTTGTTCGTAGGCGCCACTGAAACTGACGCCCAATTTCGGCGTGAGCAGCCATTGCGCGCTCAGGCCGAAGCCGCGCAGCGTCGAATACTGGATATTGGGGTCTTCGTCGTTGTTGTAGGGCCGTTGCCAGAGGCCGGCGCGAAGCGTGGTTTTAGGCGAGTACTGCCAGATGAGTTGAGTATCCAGGTCAAGGAGTCGCGTATTGCGATCGGAGAAGGTGTCGTATTTCCGGTTCAGCCATCCTAGCCGGGTATATAAGCCCGTTTTGACACTGTATTGCCAATAGACTTCAGCGAACAGCTCTCGATCCTCGTAGCCGTCATCCAGGTTGTTGCGACTAAGCTGGTAGCGTAAGGGGTAGGTGGTGCGGCTTTCTTTGACGCCTATGGTGATAGAAGATCCTGTCACGCTTTGGTATTTGGCGGCAATTTCCCAGCCTTTCTCCGAGTAGTCGAACAATTGCCTGTTCAGTGTGTCGTTGTAATTGGCTTTTTCGTCGTATAGCTTAACGATGGGTAGTGCAATGTCCTCGCTGACATTGAAGCGTGCTTCGGCGTTTAGGCGACGGGTTGACACAACATCGCTTTCGGGCCAGATTTGGTCTGATTCGTAGCGTCTCCGGTTGAATTCATAGCCAAATTTCCCGTTAAATAGATCGCCTGCTTTCCAGTGCAGGTTGGCATCAAGAAAAGATGGGTTGTGGTCGAATTGCGGTAGGCCGCTGTAGTTTGCTTTGCCGGTCGCCCCGGCGATGTCCAGACGCGTTTCTTGCGACAACAGGGGGACACGCAATGCCATGCCTATGGTATTTACTGAAACCGTCGAGCGTTCAATCTCTCTGTGAATTTCGGAGGCGCGACCAGGATTACTATTTGATTGCACGCTATTTTGCATTTGCATGACGTAATCCATGGCCTGCGGGAAGCCCTGAGCAAACGCCATGCTCAGTGACATTAGCCAAATGCAGCTCAGACAGATAAAGTGAGACAGCGGCTTCATGTGTCGACGTTTCTGTTCTTGGCGCGTTGGCAACGCCACTCTTTCCAGCAAATAGCCAAAAAGTAGGGGTCGTCTACCAAGTAACGACGCCATAAATGTTTGGGGTCTGATATTAGCCGCCATAGCCATTCAAAGCCGGCCTTCTGAAATACCAGCGGTGCTCTGGGTTTTAGCCCCAGAGCAAATTCCATCGCAGCCCCAACGCACATGAGTACGCCACCTGGCAGTTGCGAGGCATAGTGCAGCGCCCAGATTTCTTGTTTGGGCAGGCCGAGGCAAACGAATATTAAATTCGGTTCGCGTGCGGCAATATGTTGTGCGGCTCGAGCCCCTTCTGGGCCCAGGGGATCAAACTGCATCGACGGCGCAATAATTTCAATATCCAAGCCGGGGAACGTATGCTGAAAGTGAGCAAGCAACTCATTTTCTGAACCTGGGCGACCGCCAAGCAGGGCGACTTTCCATTGTTTTTCAACCGCCGCTTCGCACATCGAAACTAATAGGTCAGCGCCAGTTACCCGTTCGGGTAGCGGGTGTTTGAGTAAACGGCTGGCCCATACAATGGGCATGCCGTCGGCGAAAATATAGTCTGCCTGTTTGTACAAGGCCTTCAGGTCGGGCCGGCGTTCAAGCCGAACAATGTGATCGACATTTGGGGTCACGATAACGCATGCCGATGTGCCTTTGTTTTCGGCCTCGTAGGCGAGCATGTCGCATGCGGCATCAAATTTAACGGCCTGTATGTTCAGGTCAAACAATGCGACAGTGCGAGGCGTCTGCATATCAATTGGGCTCGGCATTGGCGTTAGTTACACATGGGCGAGGGTAACATTACGGCTGGATCATTGGCAGACAACGCTGGTAAAGCGCGTTGGTAGATGGGGTCTGCAAAGGCACTGGCTGGGGTAACGAAGTGCCATCCGTCTTGCCGCAGGGCGTCGATAATACTTGGTAATGCGTCGGCATTGAGCGGATTGGCATGTAGCAATAAAACGTGTGCTGGGCTGCGTTTCAAGAGGCCTTGCCAGTAATTTTCCTGAGCTCGGGCCTGCGTGATGACTTGCTTTGTATAGTCATTTAAAAATGCTCTGGCGCCGGTAGTGTCCACGTTGTTCAGCAACGTTTCGTATTGTTTGGTCAGCTCCCAGTCGGGCAACGAAATCGTAGCGGACGCCACGCCATAGCCTTCTGCTGCCAGCCATTGCAGTACTTCTGCACGTTGCTCGGGTGTTTTCCCTTCGTCTAGATAAGGGAACCTTAACCGAGCGCACCAGCCAGGAACTTGTCTTAGCAGGAGGTCGGCGCGTTTAATGTCTTCGAGATAGCGACGCGTGTTTGTTGAACTCAAGGCTTGATGGGAGTACGTGTGATTGCCAATGGCATGGCCCTGGTTGCCCCAAGCCTTTACTAGCGCCATTGTGTCGGAGTTGTCGGCAAGCGCACCCAATGGAAACAACATGGCTTTGATGTTTTTGTTGCGTAGCGTATCTAGTATGACTTTGTTGTATTGAGCGGCTACGCGGTTGTTGCCCTCGGCGTTGAAACCATCGTCGAAAGTTAGGGCGACTGTAGGCTGTGCCAGAGCGATTGCATGAAGCCCTAGGGCAAGCACAAGCATCATCCATGATAGGTAGCGGGACTGCGTGCGTGTGCGTACGGCAAAAAAAGTCATGGTGGGCCGTTAGTGTTGATTCGCCGGCTATCTTAGCACTGGCGTCTTATTTGGCAGGTCGTACGCCAGGCGCTTTAGTTTCTTTGTCATGGGCTGTTCTATGTAGAGGAACGTGGCGAGTGCAACAGCGATGGTGAGTGCTATGGCGACGCCGCTGAAAACCAGTATGTCAGCCTTACCGAACAGCCCATTGGGCTCGTTTAAACCGGCCTTTCGCCAGAGCTGGCTGGCGGCCGATAATACGATCGGATGAGATAAATACAAAGAATAAGAGATATTGCCCAGAACAAGCCAGGATTTGCTTTTGGGAATGACATCTTGTTGCTCTAGGGCAAGCGCCCCACATACGATCAACAGCGCGGGTAGGCCCATAGTTAGTGCCCTAGGAAGTGGGCTGATTATGAAAGCAAATAGTGGCAGCAAGGCTAGCCCCAGCGCTACTGCTGCCCACGCCCAAGGTATCGGTAAGCGCAATTTTCCTGCATTGTGGGCTTGGCTTAGCCAAATGCCGAATACGAACTCCAGCATGATGCTGGACGTATAAAAATTAACGATCGGGCTGTTGGTGGAGACTAAGGTTCCGAATAGCACCAGTGCACCAATAGCCATGGTGATGGCAGCGACGCGTGAGCGTGACGGAAGAAGCAAAGCCGCGCCAAATAGCAGGTAAAAAAACATCTCGTAGTTCAGCGTCCATCCGGGAATAAGTAAAGGCTCAATGCGCCCGGTTCCCGGATTGTCTGAAGGAATAAACAGATACGACGAGACGACATGCCATGCGTCAAAACGAGTGCTTTGCAGTAAATTGGGCTTCAACAGCAATACGCTGGCTACGACCGATGTGAGCAACCAGTAAAGAGGAACAATACGCACGACCCGACGTATATAAAACTGGCCCGGAGTTTGGCTTTGCTCTCGAGTGGTTTGGGCCATAATAAAGCCGCTTATTACAAAGAAAATATCGACCCCGCCAATAAGCCAGAACGGCCATGGTCCTTCGTACCCCATACGTGTCCATTGAGGGTGCAGGTGCGTCAGCACCACCATCATGGCGGCTACAGCACGCAAGTATTGAATCGAGACTAGGGTTTGCATTACGTTGGGTGGCTATTAGTCCGTGACTCTTTCCAGGCGAAGAGCAGGGTTAGGGTGAGTGAAATGCTCTCGCCAATCAGCATGCCCCATAAGGCACCTGCGGTGCTCAAGTAGCCTGTCAGAGCATAACAAAGCGCCAGCGCGATTACGGCACAAATCAGGGAGCTGAATGTCAGTAAACGAAATCGCTGTCTGAGCATCAGTATCAGCATGACTGGATCGCGTAGGGCTTTTACTAAAAAGACGCCAGCCCATAAAAGCAGTAATTCGTTGCGTTGGTGATGGTCTTTTTGCAAGAGGTCGAGAAAGATCCAGTCTCGCAGTAGCCAAACGAATATGGCGTAAACAAGAACAACTAACCCCATGGCTGTGGCCAGTAAACAAAGGCGTTGCATCGTCGTGCGCGCACCGTCGTGATGAAGCCATTGCGAGGCCGCCGGAGTCAACTGTTTTTGTATTCCTGTGCATACCAGATTAATAGGCATCATTAAAAGCCGCGCAGCTGCTAGTGCTCCGACTGCAGCCACATCGAGAGTGGCGGCTGTGACAAAGCTGTAGCCCTGGTTTAATAACCAGTAGACGCCCGAGCCTGACGCAGCCCATAGCCCAATGGGCGCAATTTTCATTAATTGGCCGGGAAGGGCCTGGGGGTCGATCAAATCGCGCATCCAGCGCCACAGCATGTATCCGCAAACCAATGCAGATAGAGCCGTTGCGAGCATGGCAATTGCTGCGGCGAAGGGAAATAGCGCTGCAATCAGACAACCACCCACCAATACGGCGACATACGCGAGATCTGCCACTAAAACGGTTTGTGGACGTTGAAAAATAAGCAAGGTGTTTCGGAAGAACTCCCGATAAAGGCTAGTAATGATTGCAGCAA
The DNA here is from genome assembly GCF_003788685.1 of Pusillimonas sp. NJUB218. Taxonomy (NCBI): domain Bacteria; kingdom Pseudomonadati; phylum Pseudomonadota; class Betaproteobacteria; order Burkholderiales; family Alcaligenaceae; genus Pusillimonas; species Pusillimonas sp. NJUB218. The sequence continues at coordinate 26,068 of NZ_NQMK01000007.1, read as the reverse complement.
TAGCCGTCATGATCAAGACTGACTCGCCGTTATCGAGCAGGTTGAACCCCCAAAGCAGAAGGGCCGGCGTTAGCAGGCCAACACCTAAGATAAGCAGAATGCGTCGCTGGTCGGCATAGACGCTCCCCACCCAGCGGCGTTTGTCGATCGTCGAAAGCTTCGGCAGGGTGATAACCAGTGGTGTGCCGGTGAAGCTGTTCTGCAGCATAGTGAGCAGCATGACGGCGTTGAACATTAAGACGTAGTAGCCGTATTGCGTATCGTCGGCGTACCGGATCAGAATCAGGCCCACGGCAAAGTTAGCTGCCGACAGCAAGGCTTGATCTAGTATGGAGCTGCCCAGTATCTTGGACCACTTGGCCTGTATGGGCGTCGGTGGTGTAGAGGGGGGCGGGTTTGCGCCAGTCATCACGGGTTTATTGTCCCTTTAGACGCACATGGTTTGTGCAGTCAGTGCCGGTTGTTTCGTTTGGTCCGGATCCAGTTGGTATTGCCTTTTTGCTTGAGCATGACCACTAGTTTCCAGGCGATAAAAAAAGGGACGCGTAGCAGGTCGAATAGGGCGGCAGGCCCCAAGGGGCTGAGTTGCCAGCCGCGAAGGACGTGCAGTATCAGCGCGCCAAGCAAGCTCAGACAAAGCCAAAGCCAAAAAAATTGAGTCGGGTAGATCAAGCTGGCCAGTCCGGCCAGACAGGCTGTGACTGCTATTGATATGCAAAGATAGGCCAGTGGCAGCGTCAGTAAATCCAGCGCCAGATCGAGGCTAATCCGGCTGCGATGGCGCAGGGCGTGATGCAGTAGCTTACCGCTATACGCTTTTGCCACGGCGAAGCGGCCGCCTTCCCAACGTTGTCGTTGAGAGGCTGAGTCTGCACCCGAAGTGGGCAATTCTGCCAGTACCAGAGCTTCGTCAGCATAGTGCACACGAACGTCGTTCAGCCCAAGCAAAACGCCGTACTCCACGTCTTCCGCCAAAGAGTAGACTTGAGGAGGCTGTTCAAGCAGTAGTGCCCGGCTGAAACACATGCCGTTGCCGCGCAGGCCGCACGACACATGAAGGCGTTCTCTGCCCCGCGACCTTACTGCATGAAAAGCGCTGTAGGCAATCGTCATCAGCCGTGTGCGCCAAGAGTCGTTGGGGTTCAGTACACCGTAGTGCGCTTGTATTGCGTCAGCGCCCGATGACAAGCGCGCAGCGAAGCACGAGAGCAAGTTCTCCGAGACTTGTGTGTCGGCGTCAATCACAACCACCGCATCGCCCGGGCTCGATTCAAGGAAAAACCGGATGCCGTGGTCCAGCGCGTAACCTTTGCCTCGCTGTGTGTCGTTATGGCGCTTCAGCACGGTCGCACCGTTCGCACTAGCGATGGCCGCCGTGTCATCTGTGCAATTGTCGGCGATCACAATAATGCGGTAGTGAGTTTCCGGCCAGTCTAGCTTTTTCAGGCTTTGCAGTGTTTGTTTGATGATGCCGGCTTCGTTGTGCGCGGGCACGATGATGTCGAAGCGCAAGTCTTTTCGCGCAGCCAGTTGTTGTGGCATGCGGCGAGACAGTAAAGTCAATATCAGCAAGTACGAGCAGCCTAGTAAAGCCGGCGCCAGTAAAACGAACAAAAGTAGATTCAGTGCTGCAGGCATGGTGTGTCCTTAGGCATACTCTCGGTATAGCCAGCCAGACAAAACGGCCAGCTTGCCAAAGTTGGCCCAAGTTTTGGCCAACCAGAATGCGGCATGATGTTTGCCCAACGGCAACGTGACGAGCGACAAGCCGGCAGCAACAACCATCTGAATAGATGCTCTGGAAAAAAACAGGATGCGTCGCCCCAAAGAGGGGGGGGATGGGGTCAGCCTCCCTTTCAGGAAATGCCGTGCGTAATCCTGTCCGCCGCGCATGGCGCGTTTCAGAATCCAATTCAACGTCATACGTTTGACATCAACGGGCTCCTCGACAAGCGCTTCGTCGCACCAAACAATGCGTATGCCTTTTTGGGCAATGCGTGTAAGTAAATCGCTGTCCGATCCGCCGGTAACGCCATAGGCTGGGTCGAAAGCTTGCGCCTCCCCCTGCAGTGCCGATTTATGCATCAGTGCGTTGCCAATCCGCATCGTGTTCAGCGGCACAACTGTACCTGTCGGCATTCTTGGGCATTCGTAAAGGTTTCCTTTGCGAATCCAGTTCGGGGCGTTGGATGGTACCACCGGGATTACCGGCCCCAGCACGACCTTTGCTTTTTGCTTTGCTGCGCAGCTTATCAAGGTTTCTAGCCATGTGGGTGAGGCCCGTTCATCGTCGTCAATAAATGCGATCCAGGGGTGGCTGGCCAGGGCCAGCGTCATGTTTCGGGTCAGGGCAATGTTCTTTTGCGGCTGAATGGCATAGGTAACGGCAATGTTTGGTTGATGAGTTTCGCGGAATTTTTCTACGACGGGTCTCGCGCTGCCGGCCGGGTCGTTGTCGACTATGACAATTTCGTCGGGGCATCGTGATTGCGAGGCGAGATCGTTCAGCAACAAGATCAGTTGATCTGCCCGTCGGTATGTCGCCATGCAAATGCTCACACCGGTGCCGTTGTCGACGATGCCTTCGATCGTGTTTTGCTGAATGCTCATTTTTGGGTCTGCTTGAGGGTTGGGTCGGAGCTTTGATGAATGACGACTTCGTACCAGGTGCTGGCGGTGGCGGCATCCGCCTGCAGTTTTATCCACGACGTGTGTGGGCCGTCACTGGCCGGTCTTGGAATGGCTATTGGCTTTTCGCGTTGGCCGCGTCCGTTTAGGGGGTAAAGGGTGAGTGACTTCGCGGCATCGGGCAGGCGCAGTTCAACCGGGGTGTGTTTTTGCCACGACGGCGGTTTTGCCGACAACATACCCGAACGCTCTGTGGCCATAGGGTCGGGTTCGAGCGTTAGCCAGCCCGCCTTGCCGGGATAGGGCACCAGGGCTTTGGGGCGTGGCGGCTTTGAGCCGGGCTGTGTGCCTGTGGTGTCACCGCCTAAAGAAATCAATAAGTGTGCTGATTCCTTCAAGTTGTGCTGATCCAAAGGCGTGATCAGCACTTGAACTGACTTAGTCGACGGACTGTCGATTCGTAGCGCAAAGATTCCCTCATCAACTACCTGGCCGGGTCGTACTTGACCGAATACGCCCCATGCCTTCGGCGTATTTAACACTGCGTATTTTTGGTCGTTGAAATGGATGAGCGCCTGACTGGCGGCAGTTGAAGCTGTGTCAGCGGTCATGGCCAGATGGGGCGTCGGTGATTGCGCTTTACTGGCATCGCTTTCGAGCACTTGTTGCGACAAACGGGTTTTTAAGGCCGCTGTGATCGGCAGGCCGAAACGCTGTTCTAGGTGTCGTTCTAGAGGTGCAGTGCGAATATGGCCTTGCGTTGCCAGAAACAAGCGATCGGCGGGCGGCAGTGGCAGTGGTGTTTCATCTGTCAAGCTGGGAATTTGAAAGTGACGAAACAGCTTGGCGCTTTGCCCCATCAGTGCGTATTTGCCCCAGTCTCCGCTCAGGGAAAAGTACCAAGGCGCCAGCTTGTCATTCAAGCTGTCGTCGTACCTGTAAAAAAATAGGCCGTCCCAGTCTTGGAGTGAAGCCACTGCAACCATGAGCGGCAAAATTTCGGCGCCACCCGGCGTAGGAAAGGGCTGGTTGAATTCGCTGATGACGAAGGGTTTGCTGTGGTCGCGCCGCAAAGACAGACCCAGTAAACGTGCAAGTCCTTCGCCTGACGTCGATATGTCTTGAACTCGCCAATCGGTGGATTGCCAAGGGTTGCCATTTGCGTAAACATGATGTCCTACGTACACATGGTCGTCGATGTAGTCCATGTCTTGGTGCGATACCAAATTCATGATGCCGCCATAGGTCATTTGTGTGCCGGTAACTGGCACGGGAGCGGCAGCGGCCTCGCGTATCACCGCTTTCATTTCATTGAAATACTGGCGGTCCATCTCGGCGAGAAAGCTTAAAAAATCATACTTGTAACGCTGTCGAGGGTTGGGGGCGGCAGAATTAGTGTCTGACCAGCCTAGGTCTCGAGCAATGCTTCCCAGCTTGTTGGTAATACGGTTGCCTAACGAGGGCGGAACTGAGTCTGCGCCAGAAATTGTTGTTACGGGCAGAGCACTGAAGTCGGGATCGTCGCAGTTGTCCCATGCTTCGCAGGCAGCTTCTCGAGTGCCGTAGCGCTGCAGAATCCAGCCGTCCCAGTGCGCTTGAAGTACAGGGCTATAGGCTGATGGAATAGCATTACGCCACGTGTCGCCGTACCAGGCATCGCCTTGCCAAGCGGCCAGCAACGAAGATTCGTTATTGATCTCTACCATGGCCAGGGTCGGATTGCCTTTCAGGCCAAGCAATTGGATCAGCTCACGTGCGTAGCGCGCTTGCCGCTCGATCAGCGGCGGGTAGTAAACATGGATGGGTGTCCCTACCGATGCCGGCTGCGTTTGTCCGTTATCGAGTTCAGGAAGGCCGTCGATGGATGGACGAAAGCGATAGCCGACACGCAGGTTTAAGTTAACGTAAATTCCTTCGGTCGTCAGGGCCTCAATGAAGGTTTTGAGGCGGTGAACGGCGACCTTATTGAATGTGGGGTAGGGACCCTTTGCCAGGATGCTGCGCGGCGATGTTGCGCTGTCGTCAGGAAAGCTGTCCAGATGATGGAGTCGCACGGCATTGACGCCCATCTTTCGCAAACGTCGGGCCAAGTCAGGGGCGCGAGCAGCTTCGGGCAAGTTGGCAGAAAAGCTCAGATTGACGCCAAAGAATCGTATTCGTTGGTCATCTGCCGTTTCAGGAAGCCCATCAGGGCCCACAGTGTAAAAATGCTGGCCTTTGACGAATACGCGATCATTACGACTCAGCACGTGATTCAAAGCCGACTGATCGGGGGCGCCGCCCAGTTTGTCTTCGTCGATGCCGAAACGGAAATAAGCAACGCCTTGACTGTCTTGGGAGAAACCGGACGCGGTTGGTTGCCCGTACGTTAATTTTGGGAATACAACCGCGGCTACGGTCAGTAGTGCCCAAGCGAAGTATGTGCCGATTCTACTCATTGAACTTTTGCGGTATTTGGTTTTTTAATGGCCCGCAGGGCTTCCGCTTCTGGGTTGGGTGCCAATTCGGAGGAGCGTTTTAGCCAGTAAAGTCGGGCAGATACAGAAAGCGACGAAAATAGCAGCAGGATATTTTGAAACTGCGAGCCGCTAAGGAAATCAGTTTCTGTGATGTTGCTGATGGCGATGATCATCAAAAACGATAGGTGCAAGGCGCCTTCAGGGCGGTCGTGTTTCATCAGTTTCAGGATGCAACGTAAGTGCCACAGCAAAAAGCCAATGAAAAGCAGCAGGCCAACCCCACCCAATTCATTCATCACATCAAGGTAACCATTATGGCCGTGGGCGGGCATCCAGCCGAACTCGTCGGCGATGAACTGGGCAGGGCTACCGGCCCCTAGCCAGAACGCGCCATAGCCGATGCCTATGATTGGGTGTTGGGTAATTGAGTAAGCCAGGATCACCCAGATTTCGGTGCGTCCGGTCAGGTCGGTACCCTTGTCGAATAAGGCAGCGATGGGGCTAATCAGCGTGTTCCAGTCTGGTAGTTGTGCGTTCACTACGTAGTAAAAATGCACGAACATCACGACGATACAGAGCGCGCCGAGCAGTAGGGTTAGATTAAGATAGCGGCCCGCGAGCCAAACCCGGTAGTTGTAGACATACAGGCCGCAGGCCAGCACGGCCAGAGCGGTGGCTGTTGAGCTTTTGGCCATAATCAGTATAAACAGACTGAATGCAATGCCAATGCCGCTTCGCCAGCGCGTTTCGCTGTTGGTTGTCCATTCGTAAAGCCACAGCAAAGTGCTGTAGGTGGCCACACTGCCCAACAAGTTTTTCTGCCAGGTAATACCGCGCCACGCGCCGCCGAGCGAGTAGTCAACGCCGATATGTGGCACAAAAATCGCAGTAAAAAAAGACAGGACAAGTATGGTTGTCAGTGTCAGCCTGAGCGTACGTAAAAACTGGTGCGGTGTGCCAATAGGGGGTGCGATGCACAGTCCCGCCAACAAAAGCCCACCGAGGATGACAATGCGTTTGATGGTCACCACAGGGTATGGAGACCATAGTGTCGAGGCCAGGCAATAAACAAACACCAGAATCAGAAAAGGATTGATGCTTCTTAACGTTATAAGTCCTGTGGCTCGGTTGGTGTAGAACACAAAGGCCGCCAGTAAAAACAGCAGTGACAACTGTATTTGCCTGATGATGGAGCCTTCTGAGAAGTCAATACTAAGACGTAACGTGGGGTCGAGGTAGGCCAGCGTGGTGGGAATCAGTGCCGCTATCGCACTGAAAGCGATCAGGATGTTCACCAGCCAAGTGGTTGTGGTGTCTGGCCTTGAGAGCGTTGGCGAGCTTCGCATGAGCGCGTGTCGGCTATATATGATGGTCCGCCGCATTACCTGATGCGGTCGATCAGGCGGCGGCGCATTTTATGTAAAAAGCTCATGTACCAGGGCGTGGGGTTGCCTGGGCCGTCTAAGTCAGGGTACTCATTGAAAATGCACCCGATGATGGCGCCGCCGGCCGCTTGAATCAGGCGTTTTGTCTTACGAAGGTCGTTCAGTGGGGTTCGGTGCTGTCGCGCTACCACGATACAGGCATCGACTTGCTGTGCGATAAGTTGCGCGTCGGGAAACGCGTTCATCGCCGGGGTGTCCATAATGACAATATCAAATTGATCTTTGATGTTTTCAAATATGTGGAGCAGGCTGGGCGCGAGTAAAAGTTCTGTTGGATTGGGTGGCAGTGGCCCGGCGTCGAGCAGGTGTAGTTTGGCAAAGCTGGTGGCCAGCATTGATTGCCCGATGTCACCGCGTTGCGACAGTACTGACGATAGGCCTTGCGATCGTTGGCTATCAAGCACGCCAGAATGTTGCGCTTCGCGCAGGTTGGCATTGATCAGTAGGGTGCGTTGCCCGTTTTGTGCAAAGGCAAGCGCCAGGCTGGTGGATACATACGATTTTCCTTCGCCGCTGTTGGGACTGACAATGGCAAGGCATCGGAGTTCACTGGGCTCGAGTTTCAATAGCAGTTGTGTCCGAATTTTGCGTATGGCTTCGGCTTCTGGTGTATGTGGAGCATAGGCAATCGGAAAACCAGCCAGCGCAGCATCTGCCGAGGCGATGGGGTAATCGTACTGTTTTGACAGTGCTTGCTGAACCTCTTGTTCGCTGAGCAGCCCCAGGGCGATGGCTGCGTCACCGAATCTGAGTTTTTCTGTACGTTGTTTTTCTATGATGGCTTTAACATCGTCGTCCGACAATCGCCCCGATTTGACAAAAGAGTCGCCGATTCGAGGACTGGCAACACCAGATCTGGTGTCGCCTGTACCCTCTTGCGCGCCAGGCCCACCTGAGCCGTAGGCTTCTCTTATGCGTGTTTGAGCGATTTCTGTCCAGAGAGAAGGTGGTGGCTTCTTCATACCAGTGTCTCCCTAAATCCAATGTGCCCCAGCAAGGGTAAATCGGGGTCACCCAGCATATCTTCCACGACGCGAACACGCCGGTGTAAAAGTTCGAGCAATAGCGCTAGTACCAGTGCGAGTCCGACGCCAACAATAAGCCCCAAGACCAGATTGACCTTTACGTTGGGTTTGCTTGCTACCGTGGGTAATTCGGCGGGTCGCAGCACCGTGACGTTGGGCGACATAACGTTGCTTGCCATGATAAGCGTGTCGTACTTTTGCAAAGCCGACGTATAGACTTGCTGAGCGCTGGCCAGTTGACGTTGCATGGCGGAAATTTCGTTGCGTTGCTGCATTTGGGCGAGTACTGTTTTGCGCTGTGCAGCGATGGTTTTTTCAAGTTCGTTTATTTGTTCTTTAAGGCGATCGATAGTGTTTTCCTGGCCGCTGACAATAGCTTGCGCTTCTTGCGCGATGCGTGATGTGAGCTTGTTTCGTTCTGCCGTCAGGCCTCTGATTGTGGGGTGGTTGGGCCCCAAGGCGCCTTGTTTGTCGCCGAGTTGTCGGTCAACGAAACCCAGTTGTGACTTTAGCGTATTGATTATTGTGGCGTCGTTTACCATCGGCAGTTCTTCGGGTTTTAGCCCCGATTTCAGCAGGCGTTGTGTAGCATCTCGGTCTGCGTAGGCCTGCTGCAGCTCGTTTTGTAATGCAATCAATGTTTTATTGAACTCATTGAGTCTTTGCGTTTCTTGATCGCCATGTTCTTGAACGTTCAGAATGTCATGTTCTTGTTGGTAGGCGGTCAGTTTGTTTTGAACTTCATCTACATCTGTTCTTAGTTGTTCTAACTGCGCGTTGTATTGTTCAAAGCGACTGCGTGCCGCTGTAAATGACATTTGTTCGCCCAGCTGTATATAGGCCATAACGATGGCGTCGGCATAATCCCGAGCCTCTTGGGGGGAACGTCCGCTGAACTCTACCGTTACGACTCGACTTCCTTTCAGTCGCCGGATCTCCAGGTTGTCAATCAAGCGGCTGACAAGTTGCTGTTCGGCACGTTCTTCGCCGTTGTCTTGCACGGCGCTGCGGTACCAAGGGGTGCCGCGAAGTTTCAGATTGTCGATGACAGTTTCTGCAACACGCTGACTTTTCAGCAAGTCGAGTTGGGTTTGCATGTAGCTGTCATCGAGCATGGCTGAGAGGCGCTGGGCTGCGATGGGGTCATTTTCCCGGTAATCGATGTAAATGTCGCTGGATGATGACCAGATGCGAGGCAAAAACAGGCTGATGATGAGCGTGACTAAAAACACGCCGATGGCGACAGAGAAAATAAGCCCTTGTCGTGCTTGTAGCATCGCGATGAGTTGGCGCGGAGACAGTGTGTTGGTCTCGGTGGGGTTAGTAATCACGGTAGCCTATGAATGTCAGAGGTCAATGTATCCGGTGCGTTGCGCGAGGAATTGCATGTCGCATATTAAAGCTTATGGCGGCAAAATGGCCACGTCCTTGTCCAACGGTGCTTGAAGGTCTCTTTCGGGTATTTCCCAGATGACTAGTTTTGGGGGCGTTTGCTTGTATGCTGGACTGCGAAAGTAGTCATTTGCCGACCCCGAGAACGCGCCGCCATCTTTTGACATATTCGCAATGGGTGTCTGGAGCGCAAGCGACAGGAAATTGTCAAAATGTGAGGTACGAGAAAATGAGCTGCCAATGAGTGCGACGGTAGGTAAGTTGTCGTCGCCGAATAAGTCGTCGGCCGAATCGGCCAAGGGGTCTTGTTTGACGTTGAACGTTAACTGGGCCACTCCCTCGGTTTTAGGCTGAAGTGCGGTTGGTAGCCAATCTACGCCTGCCAATCTAACCAGATCGCCGGGACGAATGTGCGGCTGAGCCGTTTGTACCTCGACCGTTTGACGTGGTAAGAGGGGCGTACCGTAGTGTTCTTTTACTTTGGCTGCAATGGCCTGTGCGGCAAGTTGTGCCCCTGTCGCGTTCCAGTGGGTGTCGGTGCGTAAAAACGATGGGCTTTCGCTTGTTTGCATGGGCTGCGACAGGTCAACGGCCGCGATGCCGCTGTCGTGTAGTCGCTGAATCCACGATTGCACACGGTTTTCGAGTATCGCCGGTCGCTGGAGGCTGCATAACTGGTCCTGCATGATCCTGCTTTTGTCGGGGACTACAGCAACAATCAGCTGGATATCCTGCTCTGCCAGCATTTTCTGTACTGCTTCGACTTGCGTGGCTCGCACGCGACTGGCCTTGTCGCCATCGGCATGGGTCGTGAGCTCATCGGTCAGAAATAGCCAGTTATTGCAACCTCGTCGTACTTTCGGACCCAGGTCTCCCAAAGCAAGCCAGTTGACTGCGCGTTGCAGTTTTGCCGCTTCTTTGGGAAGTACGGTTTGGGCCAGTTCATCAGCAATCTGCTGGCTTGTTGTCCCGTCGAGTATGTCTGCCAAGCTATATGAGGTTGTATCTGTTGTTGACTCTTCAGACAGCGCGACAATATTTATGAGCAGACCAATAAGCATGAATGCGGCCATGCATATGGCCGCGATCGTGCCGCCCAGTGACCTGGAAACGATTCGCTCTTGCGTGCGGTCGGACGTATCGGCAGGCGTCATTAGAATTGGAAATACAAGAATGGGGTGGAGCCGCGACTAGCCAGCAGACTGTACGACAGCAAGAAGGCGCCCAATGGCCAAAGCCCGCGTATATTGGCCAGGCGTTGGCTCGCTGGCTGTCGATCAAGCCAGGGCTGGGCTAACGGGAACAAGACGCAGGCAATGCCTAAAATTGCGGCGATGCCGTGGGCGGGTCGCCAGGCGAGCCGTAGCTCGTTGCCGAGTGCTAGCGCATTAAATCCAAGTTGCCCTTGATACATGGCTATGGCGTTATCAAAGTCCGTCGCTCTGAATAGGGTCCAGGCTAACATGACGAAGATCAGGGTTAGGGCGTGCGCCAAGGCCGATGGCAATCTCGGCCATCCGGCCTCGTTCCAAATTCGGTTCACGCTCAGGGCTACACCATGTGCAATGCCCCAGAAAAGAAAGTTCCAGCTGTCGCCGCCGTGCCACAAGCCGGCAATGGCCATGGTCAACAGCAGGTTCCGGTAGGTTTTATACACGCCATAGCGGTTGCCTCCGAGTGGGATGTATAAGTAGTCTCTGATCCAGCTGGACAGCGACAAGTGCCAGCGTCTCCAGAAATCTTGGATGTTGCGAGCCAGGTATGGGCTGTTGAAGTTCTCTGGGAAATGAAACCCCATCATTTGTCCCAGGCCAATAGCCATGGCGCTGTAGCCGGCGAAGTCGAAAAATAGCTGCAGCGTGTAGGCACCACAACCCAACCAGGCGTCTGCCATAGACGGAGCGGGTAACGCGAACGCGATATCGGCAATGGGCGCTAAAGTATCAGCGACCAGCACCTTCATGCTCATGCCGATCATGAAGCGGCGTGCGCCCTGGCGAAAATTTGGCCAGTTCATGGGGCGGTGCGCCAGTTCTGTGTGAACCCATTCGTAACGGATAATCGGTCCGGCAATCAGTTGGCCAAACATTGCGATGTATGCACCGAAATCGACAAAGCTAGGCTGCGCTTTAATGGTGTTGCGCTTGACGTCGATGAGATACGACACCGCTTGCAAAACGAAAAATGAAAGTCCTGCAGGCAGCAGTACTTTTTGCCATGTCACCGGCATAGCCCCCACCCAGAGTGCGGTCTGGTTGTAGGTGGCAACGACAATATTTGCATACTTGAACCAGCACAGAATGCCAACATTGATGGTGATGAGCAGGATCAACCAATGTTTGGCACGTTGCTGGTTGTGGTGTTCGGATGCCTGCTGTATGAGCAGACCGCCAAACCATGCAATACCTGTGACGATAATCAGTAAGCTAAGAAATACAGGGCTCCACCAGGCGTAGAAGAACCAACTGCCAAGTAAAAGCACACGGTTGCGCCAAGCGGCTGGCGTTACCAGGTAGATACCAAAGAATCCCGGCAGAAATAGCGTAAGGAATTCGAGCGAAGTGAAAACCATGTTGTCAGAAACTGATGGTATCTGTGCTGGGGTAGAGGCGCGTGCCCGTAGCGCTGTTTTCGGGTAGTACAAATAAGGTGTAACGTTCGCCGGCAGAAAGTTGCCCCAGTGACATGGGCTTGCCGACGGGCTTTGCGTTGCAAAGCAATTGCACATCCAGCTTTATGGGGTTGATCATGCGGCGAATCGATGCAGTGTCGGCCGCCACATTGCTGAAAATTTCAACGTCTTTTCCTGACACCTTGAGCGTTGCTTGACCGCATTGGCTGGATAAGTTGTAAAGCGCCAGGGAGGCTTTTAGGGCGTTGAATTCTTCCGGCGTCTCACGGATGGTCTGAAGCGCGAGGCCTTTTGTCTGGTCGGGTACGGCGACAACCGTTACGAACTCACCTGGTTTCACCACAGTTTCGGAGGGCGCTTTTGTGGCGTCTTGTTCAAAGACGCCCTTCAAGGGACGGTTTGCCGCGACAGGAACGAAATCGGAAACCGGCTTGTCGGACGTTAACTGAATGACGTTTTTAGCTTGCCCGCCAGCAATGTTGAGCGATGCCTGTGTGCCGTTTACGAAACGAATGAAAGCGGCATCTTCCGCTGGCCCTGTTTCATATAAAGGAATCTCGGTTGCCGATAGCGGCAAACTCATCAGGCAGGCAATGGCGGCGGCCAGAAATTTGTGCTGCAACATGTTTTCTACCTTTTGAGCTTTTGCACAACGGGGTCTGTTGAAATCGCCTGGGTGAGCGCCTTACCCCATTGCTGGTAGCCTGATGCGGTAAAGTGCTGGCCGTCGACGGTTGCCCATTCTCCTGGCTTGGAGAACTTGAGTGAGTCGATATAGCTGCAGGGTTTGACGTTAGTCGCCAAGAACCCAGAAACCTGTTTCACACGCGCAAAACTTTTCTGGTATTTGCCCCCCTCGGTTCCCCAGGCAGGCCCGATCCAGACGCACGCGGTGCCGCTGGAGGAAATGGCTTTAGTCAGCTGCGTTGTGTTTTGCCAGGCCCAGGTTTTCATGAAATTGCTTTTGTCGTAGCCGGCCATGGTGTCCCCCATGACGACCACAACAAGATCGGGCTTGTTTTGGGTGATTAGGTTGGCAATAGGCCGAGTTTGGGCGCCGCTGGCCTTAAACGTAGGCTGCGCATCGCCTTTGCGCTCGCCTTCACCGCAGTCGCCGGGTGTCGCTTGCAACCAACTGCCAGGGTTGGATCCGCACACACCGATGGTGTGCACGATCGCGCCTTGTTTGGTTAGTCCATCGTGCAATGTCGTTATCAGATAGCCGGGTGCTGTCAGATGGCTGTCGCCAATAATTAAAATAGTCAGGCCCGCTAAGATGGATGTGATCATGTAAAACCTCTTCGATTAGCGCAATATAAAAAAGCGTTAGTTGGCGTATGGCCCACGGTAAGGGGTAATAGGCAGGTCCATGCCCTTATTGCTCGGGTAGAACGTGTAGCGCATGTAAAGGCCGCCAGCCCATTGGCGGTAGTCTTTGGCGTTATTCAGGCCTAACTGGCTGCCTAGTACCAGATGGTTCGTCAGACGGTATTCAGCCGCGGCGGCGAGGTTGTAGCTCAAGCCTGTTTTGGATTGCCCTGAATACACGCTGGTTGCACCTGTCAGCCCCAAAGCGCGGGCATATTGTGTTGCCGTTTGTGCTCGCGCCTGCAGTGACGAGTCAGTCGGGAAGTAATCGGCGTCGTTTTCTTCAAAGTGCTCTACGCCCAAGGACCCCTGCAGTTTGTACGAGAAGCGCCCGCTGCGCTGGGCCCAAGTAATAGGTACGCTAAGCGAATACATGGATTGCGGGCTGAAATAGCCGCCATGACCATAAGTGAAAAACCGTTGGTTTTTTTCGTAGAACGTGGCGTCGAGGTTCAGCCCTGCTGTAAGCAGTTGATCTGATTCGCGTACCAGATGCCAGTAAACGCCAGCGCCGACGTTGGTGCGTGAGTTTGAGGCGACGTTATGGCCACGCAGGGCGTGCCAGCTGCCGTAGCCGTAATACCCAACGTCATCGGTGTCTTGGCCCGCCTGAAGTCGGACGCCGGTGCTGGTAACCCCACCCCAAGTCATGTCGGTTCGACTGTCGTGGGCGCCGGCAAATGAGGTTAGGCTATCGGTAACGGGGCGTCTTGAGACGTCAACGCTATACCAGCTACGGTTCTGGCTATCGAGCATGCCGTCGTACTTCAGGCCGCCGATGATGTTGTTTCTTATGAACCCCAAAGGCGTGGTGCCTATATCGACTTTCAGCCCCTGATATTCGTACGCAGCGGATAAACCTACGCCACTGTCTTGTTGCTTACCCGAGGGTGTAATCGTGTTCAGCGCCTGGGCATTACCCCATTGGCCGCTTTGCGCAATACCGTCATAGATGGCTACGGGCCCACCACCAAAGCGATCCAGACTGTAGTAGTTCTGGCTGATCTCACCGGACTTGAGTTTGACGGCAGTCGCTTCGAGTGTCAGCTTGCCATCCCCCACGGGCATTTGAACGGATAGGGACGTTTGCATGTCGGTCAACTTGCTCAGCCCGCTTTCCCCGTTATTGCTGCGGCCAGTCGTTGCCAGTTTGACTTCGGGGTTGCGCAAGTCTCGAAGGTCGGCGAGCTCTTTATTAAGCGCAGTAAGTCTGCTGGAGGCCACAATCTCAGCGGCGGCTTGATTCGTAACTGGCGCCGGAGGGGTGGGGTTAGGGGCCGCGAACGCCATATTTTGGGCCGCGTTGTTGGGTGTCGGTGGCAATAGCGATATTGCAGGCCCGGGCGCGGTTGCCGAGACTGGGGTGGGAGCCGCAGCGGACAAATTGTTTGCGGGTAAAGGTAGGGTCGCCATGGGCATGGCAACTTGTGACGGTGTTGTCTTGGGTTGGAACGTGTTGTTTTGTAATGCGGGCGGTTGTATGGCCGCTTTTTGGGCGAATGGATTGATATAGGCCGGCGTTTGAGGTTGCGCTTGAGCCTGATCTACTGGCTGTGCCGATGCCAACTGGAGCTTTTTGTTTTCAGCGGCCACAGCAGCGGTGAATAAATCCATGGCTTTACTGGTCTTGCCTTGAGCCCGATACAGTCGAGCGGCATTGGCCAGAATTTCCGGGTTGTCCGGAGCAATGCTCAGCGCGTGGTTGATGGCGCGTTCAGCATATTGCTTATCGCCTAGTTGCGTTGCCGCCATGGCCGCCGCAATCTGCAGCGACGCATTATCCTGATCATCTTTTAGCAGACGCTGGTAGTAGTCAAACGCTTTTTGATGGTCGCCGTTGTCGGCATACATTCTGGCCAGTGCCGCCAGTGCCGCAGGGTCGTTAGGCCGTTGTGAAAGTACGGGGGCGAGTGTGTCGTAGGCGCGAACCAGGTCGCCCCGTTGCCGCAGCAGATCTGCCTGTCTCACTGTGTACAAGATCGCCAGATTGTTATAGGCCTCTTGTTGGCTTGGCGTTAGAGATTTAGTCTGCAGGCTGCGCATTATGCCGGCCGCCTCAACATCTTGCTCGGTTTTCAGCAGCAGTCCTGCGTAAGCCAGCAGGGCATCCGGATTATTGCTGCCCGAGCTTTCCAGCGTTTTGCGCATCAGCGCCAGACCCCGGCCACTGTTACCGGCATCGACCCAGGCCGAAGCGACAGCGCTGGTCAGGCCCGGATCGTTCGCGGTAGATTGCTCCAGGCCAAGCAACAGACTTTGCGCCTCTGCAAGCTTGCCCTGAGAGGCCAGTGTGGCCGCCTGTGCCGATTGAGCCTGTATGCCGGTGCGCTGCAGTAAGTCGCTCATCTCGCGCGTTCGGTCGGCTGGCGCGATACGCTGCAATGTGTTGTAAGCGTTATTCCATTCGCCCAGCTCTAACGATAGCAAGGCGCTGCTGTACAGTGCATCTGGCATGTTCGGGTGCGAGAGCAGCAAACCGTCAACCAGACCACGGGCTTCGGTGATGGCGCCGTTTTTTGCGTAAAGGCGTGCCAGCTCCAGCCTTATCCAGGGGTTGTTCGGTTCGTCGCGAAGTGCATCTTCCAGGGCACGTTGCGCGTTGGCGGTATCGCCGCGCTGTATGGCCTGTCGTGCGCGGCTCGTGGTCAGGGTGGCGCGCAATTTACTAACTTGCGACGCGTCAAGTTGTTGGTTGCTAGACAGTTTATTGACAAGGGTGGCCGCTTCGTCCAGCGAGCCCATGTTGGTTAGCGCTTCGGCTAAGCCTTGCAGGGCTTCCGGGTTGGCGCTATCGGCCTTTAGAGCCTGCCTGAAGGCCTGCGCTGCCTTTTCGTTTTGCCCTTCTTTGGCATAGGCGCCACCCAACGCATTGTGCGCAGCGGCGGTTTTGTTGTCCATTTTGATGGCTTGCTCTGCAAGGCTGCGTGCTTGGGCCGTATTGCCTTGCTGTCTGACAGTGTTGGACTCGTTGACCAGCTTCCAATACTTCACCACGCCCAGACTTCGTTTCCAACCTGATTTGCGATTGGCCGCTACCGCGAGCAGCTCTTCGGCCCGGGCAAAGTCATTGTTTTGCATGTAAACCAGCCCTAAACCCCCAAGGGCATCCGCGTCGCGAGGATCGCGCTGCAAAACCTCCCGGAATGAGGCTTCGGCCTGAGCCAAGTTGCCGGCCTCCAGAAGTTGGAATCCGCGTGCCAGTTTAGGGTTCTGTGCCGGCGGGGTGGCTGCTCGCTCTGACGGCTTGGTGTTATTACTGGTCGGGCTGGGGGCGTTGGCGCGCGCCGAATTCAGGATTTTTCGGATTTCGTCGTCGCTTGGATTGGCCTTTAAATAGGCCTCGAAGGCTGCGCGATAGGCAGGCGGAGGTGGGCCAATCCAGGTCAGGGCAGAGCGCCATGCTTCTGTTGCTTCACTCGCAACCGCGGGCTGTTTTGACAGACGCTCCAGCATGGTCAGCCCTTCCTGGCGGCGATCCAGGCTGCGTATTAGCTGTTTTGCAAGCGATAGCTGATCGTTCAGATTGTCAGGAGAAGACTGGGTAATTTCTTCGAGGCCCTGGATCGATCGCTCCAGGCCTTTTGAGCTATAGCCTAAGTAGTTGTAGTACTCACGGGCCAGACTACCTAAGGGTTTTTGGCCTCGCAATACTTTATCGTATTGCGCGATGGCTTCGTCCATTTGTTGAGCCGCGGCTAAAGATCGTGCCTTGTCCAGTTCTACACGCGGCCCTGGTTGAGCCAGGTATACCTCTTGTTCCAAAAGCGGGAGCAGGCTGCTTTGCGGCGAGGCTGCGCGCAGGCGTTCTAGAAGGCTATTGGCAGAGACCAGGTCGTTCGCCGCAAGGGCAGCCCGTGCAAGACCATACAGTGCATCGGGGTTTCCTGGGTTGGCGACCAGCAGTTTGTCCCAGACTTCGGCGGCGCGCTTATAGTCACCGCGCGATTGCCAGTAGCGCCCTTGCTCTACAAGCGACCCTACGACAGAGGATTGCTGAGCAAAGGTGTTTTGAGTTGTCAGAACGGCCAGAAGGCCTAAGGCGATGGTGTAGTGACGGGCAGACATTATCGGTCCCATTGGAGTTGTAGGTCACTCGATGCTGTAAAACGGTAGTGACCTTGTTGCCAACCTGTACTGAACAGATCTAATACGTTGTCGTAGTAAGGCGGCTGTTGTGCTTTGGCGCGCATTTCAAGCAGTTTTGCTTGCAGCAACGATGCGGCCCGGTTGTATTGTGCGTTCATTTGGGTCAGCTCGTTGCGCGCATGGAAGTAGGGGGCCAAGGCAGATGAAAACCCGGCTGGTCCTGTGTTTGTGCCAACACCCGTCTTGGTGTCCACGCGCTCCGGGGGCGCGCCGGTTTCTTTGACCGCTATGGCCATGCCATATAACGTGTCGAGTATGGTCTGTGCTAACGGGTCGTCAGCGGGCGTCATACCGGCCCATAAGTACACGCGAATTGCGTCGTAACTACCGACGTCGCCTTTGTCGGGGTCAGTAATGAACATCCCGGTGCCTGCTGCTGGGTCTGCTTGATAACACACCCAATCGGCCACGAACCCTTTGGGCGTCGTCGCTTGAAGCAGGGCGACCGTCGATTCAATGACCTCGTTCCAGGGCCCGTTTGGTGAAACGCTGGCCAGCCGGCGCAACACCGGTAAAGGAAGATAGCTGGGGTTCAGACGCCAGATATTGTTGGGTAAGACAAAGTGATTAGGCCCGGGGAGAAGCATCTTCCCGAGGCTTGGCAATGTGTCGATCTCCAGCGTTTCGACAAGCCGCAACAGCGCGAGCGCGTCGTTTGTGTAGTCGGGACGACCCCAGCGCTTCCCGGCTTCCAGCAGAGAATAAATGAACCAGAGTTCGGCGTCGGATGCCGAGTTGTTGTCCAGGACGCGCCAGTTTCCCTCTTTGTCTTTACCCCAAATCCAGGCCGGCAAATTGCGATAAATGTCTCCGTTTGCCAGGTTGTTTACGGCCCAACGCCACATTTTCTCGAATGTCTGGCAATCATTGGCAATCAAGGCAAAAAACATGCCATAAGATTGCCCTTCCGACGAGCTGTGCTGTTCGGGGGTGCTGGCATCGAGCACACGTCCGTCAGGCTGCACAAAATATTCGAGAAAGGTTTGCCATTGTGGCCAGTCAACGGTGCCGCGGCACTGTGTTGGGGCTACTGGTTCGGTTTGCGCCATCGGGTTGCCGCCAACGGCTAAAAGGCCGCTGGCCGCTAATGAACAGATGAAGCGTCGCCGCCCCGGTTGAGGGTGCTGGCTTTTGTACAGTTGACGACGCAGCGCGAGACGGGGCATGTTTTAGGCCTTAGGTGTACGCGCTTTGCGATTGCGTAAAACTTTTCGGGCAAGCTGGGTCACCACGGCGAACACGACCAAGAGCACAAGGAGTGCTATCAGAGCGGCTTTCCAGGGAGCGGCGGGCAGATAGGGTGAGAGTACCCACTGAATATGCTTGAAGAAGCCCAAATCGCCGGTGTAGTAAGTTTGGTCTGCAACAAGCTGGTCTATCTTATTGTTTCTGACGATAGAAAGGCTTCCCCCCACCGTACCCTGAAAATCTTCGTTTTTCAGTATGGCCGAGCTGGCTTGTTTAAGGCCCTCGGGTTGATTGCTGGCCACAACGACCACACTTCGGCCTGGAACTTTCGGAGACTCGAAGCCAGCCACTATGGCGCTGGACCCGCGGCTGTCGTAGTTAATCGTCGCCCGTTGCGGCACGATGGCGTTGCGTGGGTCAGGCGTGGGCCACATCAACCTTTTGTACAGCAAGTCGGACGTTCCCAAGCGTTTGCCGTCTGCACCCGTGTAACTGCCGGTCAAGAAGTCGTTCCAGTAGGTTAAGGCGGGTTTTTCGGCACCGGCGGCGAGTACCAGCAAGTCTTTGTTGGAGACCGCGTCAATTCCGTCTATGTGGGTTACGGTCACGGCCAGCGCAGGGTAGCCTGTCGATTCGCCCATCAGGCCCATCAGGTCAAGGTACAGCGTAACTTCGTCGGCAGAAAATTGCTTGTCCATAATGACTGCCGTTTCCGACAGGTCGGCAAGTCGGGTGTAAGGCCAGCCGCTGTCTACAAACGACGTCAAATCCGGCATTGCCTTGAAATGAGGATAGCTTGTCAGGTCGATGGTCGACTCGGGGTCGATCAAACCACGAACGTTGTCAATGATGATGTCACGGCATTCGCCTTGCTTTATGTAGTCGTACATATAGCGGAACTGCAGTTGTGCGCTGGACTTCAGCGTGTTCAACGGTACTTCCAGCAGCGCCTGAGACGGTATGTCTTGATCCGGTAGCGTTTGGGTAGCAGGGGTTTGCTCTGGGTAAAGATCATCCAGTGCGAACAATGGCATCGACTTCATGAAGAGATCGTCGACGCTGAAGAGCAAAGAAGAGTTCACTGAAGTCGGTTGCGGCGTATAACGGTACTTTAATTGAATAGGTACGTTTTTCTCGCGCCATGCGAACAAATCAGGAGGTGTCCTGACGTTGATGCGAATCAAGTCTGGGCTGTAACCGGACACGTTCAATTGCTTTTCGTCGATCAGTTCGCCAAATGCAACGGGCCGGTCGGTGCGTAGCCACCGGGGTGCATCGTAAGGAACCCGGGGTTTCAATTCGGCGAATTGTGTGATGAGCGCTACGCGACCGCTCAGTGTCTGGTTGCCCGCTGCCAGGGCAATGGCGGCCTGCTTAAGCTCTTCGCTGTTTCGGCCCATTATCAGTAAAAATTTGCTGCTGGGGTCTTGAGGGTTAGGCATAACGGCCAGCGTGGGGCCGGCCAAAGGCTCAGAGTGAAAAAAGCGGGCTTGCTCTGCACCGTTGACGAAAACGATGGCGTTCCCGCTTGCAGGCGCCACGTCTTTCTCTACAGGAAAGTGGGCGCGGCGATGGCCAGCCATCGCACCGAACCAAGAGGACAGCGCGCCAGCGCCCTCTAGCACGTTGTTGTCGGCGACGCCACTAAATACAAACGGCAACACGAGTTGCTCGATATCCCGTGGGTCAAAGAACGGCAATGGGAATAGGGCAAGGTCGTCGGGTAGCGGCAGCGGGTTGACCGCCAGTTCTAAGGTGCTGCGGTTGCTGATGTTGGCCCACAGGCTGGAATGCAGAGGGTCTTCGCATTCGAGCGTGTAGTGCCCGACTAATTGGACGCGTAACTGGTTGTAGGCCGTGATGAGATGGGCAGGGAGAGTGACGGTTTTTGTGAGCTGGCGTCCTGCCTTATCGTTGGGCAGCGCGATGGTTGCCGCAACCTCGTCGTTGACCAGAATATTGATGTGCGAGAGATCTGGGAGCAGTGAAGGCGAATAGGCATAACCAAGCTTGAGCCGTGCGCCTGTCACTACCTCGTCTGCGCGAATGCTGAAGGGGATCGTGTTGCTTGAGTCGATGCCGCGCAGGTTCAATGGATATTGTGCCCCGAGCGCTTGGAAGGTTATGTTGCGGTTGGCGACAAAGGGTGGGGTGGCCGCAACCGGTTCGATCCCGATAGGCGCGACTGTTTCCTCAGAGGCAATTGTTGTTTCGTTGGCGTAGCTGGACGTATGGCTTAGCAAGCCCCCAACCAGCATGCAAGGCACGATCCATCGTGCAATAAGCCGACCACGTGTAAAGGGCGGGTGAAACGTTTTATTTGTCATGAGCATCTGAGGTCTTTTGTTTTGTCTGAGTTGGCGCAGCGTGCTTAGGTGTCTGGTACTGTGACTTCGAGGTGGTCTAGGATCCACTTGGCCCAGGAAAAGTAATCTTTATTCACAATACTGTCCGGACGGTACTCAATGAGGGTCTTTCCGTAGGCCAGTGCCTCGCCTACACTTTGGTTAAATTTGACGGGCTCGACGGTGCTGTCAGGGAGCTGCTCTCGCAGGGCTTGCAGCACGTCCTGACTAAGCGCTTTGTTAGGATCGTACTGATTAACCAGATAGCTGTACCCTAAAAAATCATCACGCGATGTGCAAAAGTTGCGGATGAGTTTTTCCATTTGAGGCAGGGTGGCATACGAGGCCGCATCGGCAAGCGTCACCACAATGACCAGGTCTGCAGTTGTTAGGGCTTGCTGCAAATACGTTGACGGCCCCGGCGGTGTGTCGATGATGACGATGGTTTCGGGTGCGATAGGCAATTGATTTAAATTGCGCTCGAGCCAGTGGGCGTCGTGGGTCAGTCGTTTTTCAAATTCGTGACGATCGTTTTCGTTAATCAGACCGTACGGCAAAACGGCCAGGCCGGCGTCAACCTGGTACGCCGCGTCACGCCATTCGCGAGCTTCCAGTGTCGCTCTCGAAATCCCGTCAAGTCTGTCATTACGGCCGCCAAAGTGCAGGTGCAATGCGTTCTGTGGGTCCAGGTCGACACCCAGCACCGGAAAGCCTGAGCGAAATAGTGCCATGCACAGATTTGCTGATACGGTACTTTTGCCGACGCCGCCCTTGGTTGAAACGATCGCTACTTTCTTCACGGTGCGGTTCATCCGCGACGCAAGGGAAGGTCAGAGGGGGCGTTGTCTTGCGGTGACGATGCCAAACGCCCGAATAACTTCTTTAGCGGCGTTTGTGCCGTATCGGACGGTGTTGTGGGCGCAGCGCTTTGCGCCATCGTGCTGGGCGCAGGCGTTTCGATTGTTTTTTGTTCGGTGCGTTTGTTTGACGCCTGGAACAATGGCTTGTGTTGGGCCTCTGAGAGGTCGAGCGCGGCGGTTGGGCTAAATTGCGATCGAAGTCGTTGGGGCGACTGCGTGAGCGACCTTAGCAAGGCCGTTTTTGACGGTATGACACGCTCTGGTTTTGGCTCAGGCGCTGGCGTTGGCGCCACGGAAGCGTGTTGTGCTTGGTCCGTCGCGACTGCAGTCACGAACGTGTTGCTCACTTGCGGCTCTGCAACGTGCTCAGGAAAAGCCGGCTCTACGATGCGCGCAGGCGGAACCGGCTCTTGGTGAAGCTTAATGGTTTCGATCAACGGCCACCGGTGACGTGCGCTGGAATTTTGCTCGTCACGGGTGATCTCTTTATATTTTGCAGATTGCCCGTCGAACTGTCGAAACAGGTTTTGAATGTCGGTGTCTTGACTCATTTTGCGTTCCACTCTATTCCGTTTCGTTTTTTACAATGGTGAGTACGACTCATTTCAGCGTTCGAATGAGCGGTGCTCAAGGCGGTACTCAACAGTACCCGTGCTGTCGTCGATGGCCGATTGACGCAGACAAAGCGATTCATCAGCACCCGATTGATGCAGCCATTGCTCATAGGCGCCTTCCAGGAAACCGTTTGACCAGGGCATGTTCTCGGGCAGCATGCTGACGGGTAAAGGCGACAGGTAGTGACGAATAACGAGTTGTGCATGTTCGTCGTCGATAGAAACCCAACCCCAGTTCATCGATTGCCAGAGCGCATTGATTGCGCTTTGAAGTGCACCGATCGTCTCACTTTCTGGTAAGGGGTGCTGTCTTGCAAAGCGTTGGCCCGCGCGGCGCATGAGCCCGCGTAGGTTGTTGGGTGTGAGATGCTGTGTGAGCTCTTGTGCAAGCGCCCCCATGAAGCCTCTCCATTGAGCCGAGCAGTGTTGCGTAATCAAGTACTGGACGATATCTTTTTCCACGACGGTCCTTTGGGTTTTTATTGGATTTCTCAAGCGTTGCGAGCGCAGCGTTGGGCAATACGTATGGAAATACGCATTGGAACGAGCGATTTAGGTAGTTTTGCGGGGAAAAACGGTATGCCAGCAGGGCGGCCCAGATGCTGCAACGCAGACGGAGAGCGCTGGGATTGGCAACTTGAGAAGCGTATATGCATAACCAGCATAGTTTTTGCAAGGCGGAGCTGCGGGTTTCCGGCCCGCATTCTTGAAGCATAACCTTGCCTGTAGCGCACATGCCTAAAGAGTAGCATTATGTTAAATGTGCGACTTAATGCGATTTTAGACCAAAATTACAAAAGTTTTAAGCCTTTTGGCTAGGTGTTGTATTGCATCCCTGTTCGTTTAGCTCTTACTGGCGCAGACGTTTAATCGCGCGTGCACGCAGTGTTGCGTACATCATGAGCCCAAGTATCACGGTTGTGATTAAGGCAAGCATTACAAGGATTAACGGATGGCGTTCCAAGTACCAAACAATGCGATGCGGCAGGCTTAGGTCGGTCAGGTAATAGTCGGTTTGTGTTGACAGCGTTTGTACCTGATCGGCACCCAGGCTAATACTTGACCCACGGATGCGTTCCAACAAACTTGTGTTTAACAACGCGTCGCTGAAATGGTGCAGATTTGATGGGTTTGCTGACGCAACTACAACAACGCTGCGGCCCGCTGACGCAGGCGACTCAAAGCCGGTTAGTAATGCCTGATGGTTTAGTTGGCGATGCGGTTGAGTGCTGGTCGAAGGGTCGACGTATGCAATAAGCTTTTTCCATAACGAGGAATTTTCTTGATCTTGGCCGTTTTCCAGGACGCTATTTTTTGGCAGGGCGCTCGACCAAGGCCCCAATACATCGTGGATGTTGGAGCCCGCGATGACCAAAATATCCTTGTTGGGCAGTGGGGTGTTTGGCTGCGGGAAAACAACCTGGAGGCGTATTGCGGGGTATCCGGTCGCTGCGCCCATTTGACCCAGAATGTTGAGGTAGGTTGTTTGCTCTTCGGTACCAGATTGTTGCGGTAGAACAAAGGCTGTTTCAGATAAATCTGCCAAGCGAGTGAACGGAAAGCCGCTATTGGCGAAAGCGGCCATATTGGGCATGGCGATAAAGTGCGGCAAGTGCGATATGTCGATGGTTGAGCTTGGGTCGATCCGACCTCGCACAGTATCCGCGGGAACGTCTTTACAGTTCTCGCGAGATAGATAGTTATAGTCGAAATAGAACTGGAGCTCGGTTTGTGAGGCAAGCGTTCTGACCGGAAGGCTTAGTGTGGCCGTGTCGGGGTTGCCCGCTGGTTTGAGATCTATGACGCCAAGCGGAATGCCGTTAGCGCTACTCAAGAGGCGGGATGCATCTGATTTTGGCCGGGGTGTGTAATGGTAAACAAGTTTAATTAATGCCCCAACATCGTCAGGGTCATAAAGGTCGGGCGGCAAACGTACTCCAAACCTGATTAAATCGGGCGAAAAACCGTTGACTTGCAAGTTGGCAGGTGCTTGCAAATTGCCGAACGCGACGGGATTGTGACGAGACAGCCATCTGGGCGCATCGTAGGGTAGTCGCGGTTCTGGAAGGTCGAGTGCTGAGATATACGCTTGCTTACCGGTCAAGGCCTTGTCGCCTAGTACAAGTGCCTGCGCGGCTTGTTTTACCTCGGTTTGATTTTTACCCCGTATGACCAGAAGGCTGGCGGTTGGATCACTTGGGTGCGTGAACACGCCCACCTCAGGCCCTTTTACCGCAGGCAGCTCAAGTCCGTTAATTGATTCATCTGCGCTTAAGACGATAACGGCGTCCCCTGTTTCGGGCAGTTTGTCGTGGTTAACGGGGAATTTTGCGCCGCGATAGTCGGCGAGCGCGCCGAACCACGACGAAACGATGCCTGCCGCTTCAAGGGTTTCGGCATCCGGGCTTGCCGGCAATACAAAAGGCAATACAAGTTGAGCGATCGAGTTACCCCTGAAGAAGGGTACAGGCAGATCGTCAAGGCGAGGGTTGGCAAGGTTCGGACGCGCCTCCAGATCGAGAGTGCTCGTGTTGTCGACTTCTAGCCATAGTCCGGAATAACGGGGATTTTCGCAGCGATTGGTGTAGTGTCCAATAAGCTGCAGGTCCAGCCTTGATTCGGGTGTTATCCAGCGTGCTGGCAATTCGACGTTGTAGCTCAGCTCTTGTCCAGCGTCATCTTGCTTGACGGGTATTGTCGCGACGTGTTTTCCGTCGATACGTACATTCAAGTGAGATAGACCGCTGAGTAGCTCGTCTGAATGATGGTATTTCAGCTTGAGTTGCGCTGTGTCCGGCACGATTTTGTTGGGCATGAGCAGGGCGACGCTGTACGAGCCATCGGCGCCGACAATCTTGATGTTATTGCGCTGGCCAAGGTCGGCTAGCGTATACGACAGAGACTGCGTTGATGCCTGGTTTGGGGACCTGCTTTGTATTTCAGGAGCGCTGAGCGCGTGCGGTTCGACGTGATCTGCGGCGTAAGCCGTGTTTACTAGCAATACTGAAGCCGCAGCGCAAAGCAGCTGAAACCCAGAATGCAATTTTCCAGCGAGCGCCTTCATGGCTGTTTAACCTGTGAGTCTGATGAAGAGCGTGCCTTCCCGATGCCGGGATGCTTGAGTTTTTCTGTCAGGGTGTCGCGCGATAGCTTCGCGAATAGTCTGATGCCTCGCACACCAATATTTAATACGTTGCGTAGGGCGCTTAACGGCGCGTCTGGCGCTGCGGCGTTCCAGGCGTCGACCCACAAGTCTGCACGCCCGAAGGTCATTTGCGTATAGTTAAAAGCCTGTTCTGGCGTAAGCGGTTCGAGTTTGACACCGATGCGTTGGCCTTGGCACAACACTACCTTGCAGGGTACGTAGGCTTCGTCATCTCCGCGCGTGAGCGTTACACCGACGAGCGACCCGGGCGCTATTTGGACACCGGGCGGCAGCGTGACGCCAAGTCCTTGCTCAGAGAAGTCGTGGGTGTCGCAGCGAAATGCCATACCATCAGGCGTCTGCAGAATCGCGGGAAGCGTGGCTGATACCCGTGGTGATTGCCGGATTTGCCGGCTTTCGAGGGAAACCGCCACGCAGGCTCCTGCAAGAAGTACGTTGAAGACCGTCCAGAGCATGTTCATGATAATGGTCATGAACAGGTCGGGGTTCTCATAGTTGCTTGCCAACATGATGCCGCCGATCAGCAAGCCAAAAAGATTCAGCCCGAGCAGCAAGATATAAGGTTTGGCGATGTCAGCGTCAAGGTAAGATCGCTCGATGATGCCGCCTTTGGCCGTTACGTTGAACTTACCTTTGTTAGGGAAGGTCTGAAGAACTCGATTTCAAACATCCAAAAATCGACCTCATGACCAAAGTATTCAAAAATGGTTAAAAACTGCTCAAATCATCGCCACTTTCGGGTTGTTTGCACCCCGATCAGGCCCGTTTTCGGGCCTGTTGGCGCTTTTTGGGCGCACTTA